>NZ_JAOCDJ010000099.1:0-765 GCF_029840885.1 Empedobacter sp. GD03861 | reverse complement strand
TAACATTAGTAATTTATGAACAAATTGAAATAACTGTAAGAAAGCTTCTTTACCAAAAAGGACGCAAGTTTAACCAATTGTGGAATGCCAAGGTAGTTTTTCGTTTAAATCATGACCTAAAAATAAACGAATATCCAAACAGTTATTGCAATAGCGAATCATTGCTCTGTTGTTATTAATATTATTTAGATAACTGTCCATTCAAATCTTGAAAGAGACAATTAGATTATGAAATAAAACAAATTTCTACAATTAAAAACATGATAGCTTTGAAATTTCATATAGAAAACTTGCTGAAAAGGCGAGAGTCAATTTAGCGTAATGAGCGTAAAAATGGCTTACTGTTCGCGCAATCTTCCTCTCGTAAACCCAAAATAGTAACTCAAAAAGCGTGCTTTTCTCGTCAAAAACCTCGTATCTCACTTCTCACATCTAAAATTCTCAAAAAATATTTCCCATCGTACCAGCAACTTAAGAGTCGAATGTAAATTAATTGTAAAATGAGTTTGGAAGTTCGGAAAAATGGGTTGTATATTTGCAATCACAATACGAAAGACGAGTAGTATTGAAATTGACATAAGGACTTGTATAGCGACAAAATTATTTAAAAATAAATTTGCGAGTTTAGAAATAAGTATTACCTTTGCAAACCGATTCCGAAAGGAGTTTGAGAGTGAAAGTAAGAATTGACTTATTGAAATAAAAACTTTAAAATTTATCAAAATAAATTTTGTTAGTTAAAAAAATAAGTATTACCTTTGCAAT
>NZ_JAOCDJ010000098.1:0-816 GCF_029840885.1 Empedobacter sp. GD03861 | reverse complement strand
TAGCTTGGCAAAATCGTCCATTAGAACCTGTTTATTTAATCGTTTGGATGGACGGAATTGTTTTTAAGGTTAGAGAAGGTTCCAAAGTAATTAATAAAACCATTTATATCGCAGTAGGCTTAAAACGCGATGGACGCAAAGAAGTTTTAGGATTATGGTTAGGTAAAAATGAGTCATCATCCTTTTGGATGAGTGTTTTAACCGATATGAAGGCTAGAGGAACTGAAGATATCTTGATTACAGCAACCGATAACTTAAATGGTTTTACCGATACCATACGTACCGTTTTTCCTGAATCTAAAACACAAATATGTGTAGTACATCAGATTCGAAATGCTTGTAAATACGTTGTTTGGAAAGATAAGAAACAGTTTACTGCTGATATGAAAGAAATCTACAACGCGCCAACTAAACAGGCTGCTGAAGCTGCTTTAAATGATTTTGCTTCTAAGTGGGAACATAAATATTCTTATGCCATCCAAAGCTGGAAAAACAACTGGGAAGACCTTACGGTTTTCTTTGAATTCCCCGTAGATATTAGGAAAATCATATATACCACCAATCTAATTGAGAATCTAAACGGTAAAATAAGGAAGTACACTAAAAATAAATTATCCTTCCCTACAGATGAAGCTGTTATGAAATCCGTATATTTGGCTGTGAGAGAAGCAACTAAAAAATGGTCTATGCCAGTAAGAAACTGGGGAGTTATTATTGATCAATTTTTAATCCTATATCAAGAAAGGGTTAGACTCTAAAAAGTAGAACCTAACCCAAGCTTAATTTTTGAACTTACACACTTTAAGAGACAGTCCT
>NZ_JAOCDJ010000097.1:0-828 GCF_029840885.1 Empedobacter sp. GD03861 | reverse complement strand
TCCTGAGCTTCGTATTTACCGAGGTTTTTCTCAAAATTATTTTTAATGTAATTCAGCTTGGCTTTAGCTTTTTTGTCGGAATCGGTCTTGCGGTCGCTGCCTTTCAATTTGGCATTGATATTTTCTACCGTTTGCTGGATCTTTTCTTTGCTGATTTCTTTAAATTCCGGCGGTTCAGGGTCTTTGTCCTCTTCCCTTGCCACGCTTTGGGCATATTTCCAAAGGTCCTCTAGTTGGCGGAGCATCTTTTCTTTGTTGGTTTTAATGGCATTGGCCCACACAAAAGTGTAGCGGTTTGACTGGGCTTCGATTTTCGTTCCGTCCACAAAAACCTGTTTCAAACTTACCAAACCTTCTTCGGCAAGAAGCAAAACCACTTGCGAGAAAATATCTTTGAAAGCCGCTTCAAGCTTGTGAGCCCGAAATCTGTTCACGGTATTATGATCCACGATGCTCATATTGGAGAGCCACATAAAGTTGATGTTTTCGCGAAGTGCTTTTTCGATTTTCCGGGAGGAATAAATGTTGTTCATATAGGCAAAAACCATCACCTTGAGCATCATCACGGGATGATAGCTGGGATTTCCCTCTTTGCTGTAGGCTTTTAGCAGCGGGTCTATATTGATCCTCTCCAAAATATCATTGACAATCCGAACAGGATGATTATCGGGAATCAACTCCTCAAAACTATACGGAAACAACACCGTCTGATTTTGGTTATAATACTTGAAATTCATAGACAAATATCTGATTATCAGATATAAATATACAAAAAATAACAATTATAACCAAAAAAAATCCGCCTCAAGTTGTGAGACGGATTCTTTT
>NZ_JAOCDJ010000096.1:0-856 GCF_029840885.1 Empedobacter sp. GD03861 | reverse complement strand
CATTTTTCCACACTTTTTTGAATTGTCCTTTAATCAATAAATAAATCAAAGCGAAGTTTGTTCCGCCCAAAAACATCATCACGATTAGTACATATTGAATAAAAACATTGTTATTCCAATACATCAAACCTTCATTTTTAGTAGAAAAACCTGCGGTTGCAATCACACTCATCGAATGGTTTGCAGCATCAAATAAATTCATTCCACCAAAATAAAGCAACAATGCAAAAAAAGCAGTTAATCCTAAATAAACTAACCAAAGGTTTTTCGCTGTTTCTGTAATTCGAGGGTGAATTTTATCCGTATAAATTCCAGGCGCTTCTGCCATAAAAAGTTGTCGACCACCAATTCCAAGAAACGGTAAAATCGCAATCGTCAAAACGATAATTCCCATACCACCAATCCAATTGGTTGTACTTCGCCAAAACAATATGCTTTTTGGGAGACTTTCTACATCATCATAAATCGATGTTCCAGTCGCTGTATAACCAGAAACGGTTTCGTAAACAATGTTCACAAAACTGAAATTCTCATTGATGATATGATCGTTTGGTAAAAATATTAACGACGTAACATATGGCAAACATCCCGAAAGAATCAAGAAAAGCCATCCGACACAAACCACGATATAACCTTCGCGTTTGTTGATGTGTTTTCTTCTGTCACGCGTAAAATACATCATTGCAGCTCCCGACAATCCCACTAAACTCCCCGAAACTAAAAAAGGGTAGAGTAGATGATCATTAAAATAAATGCTGACACATGTTGCAATAAACATAAAGAGCGCATTTAATAGTAATAAAACACCCGAAAGATTCAGGATTACTTTGATGTTAAGTGATTTCATTATTTAAAA
>NZ_JAOCDJ010000095.1:0-875 GCF_029840885.1 Empedobacter sp. GD03861 | reverse complement strand
CTGTTTTGATAGGCAATAATTCGGCGGGATTGTTCGCTACTTTCGTCCACCGCTAATAGAAAACTACGGCTCATATTATCTTCGTAAATCTCGCCTTTTGTCGTTGCAGAAAGCGAACTAAATACGCCACGAACTTCTTTTTTAACGGCTTTGATATTGCCTTTTTTATCTTTAATCGAGACAGAACTCGATAAACGTTGATTACTAATTAACTCTCGCATGGCAAACATGGCTTCTTCTTTTAAACCGTCTAAATCCTCGATAATCAGAAGCTTTCCGACTAATTCATATTCGCCCCAATTGTACAAACTACTTTCGGTAATTCGGGTAAAACGAAGTACATCTTCTTGTGGCATTAAATCGGCTATTTTACTGATTAAATGTGTTTTTCCACTGCCCGAACTTCCTTGTACAATGGCGTGAAGTGGATGTTTGGTTTTATACGAACTTGCGATGATAAACAGCAACAATCGGCTGTCCTGTTCGCCTACAATGCCACTTTTTTCGATTAGATCATTCAACTGAAAAAATAAATCGGTTGTCATTTTTGGCTGTTCCAGAGGTGTTGGTGGAGTTTCTTTTTCAATTGAAAAAGAAGGAGTAGAAGAAGAAAAATCAATTGGTTTTCTTTTCTCTAAACAGTCTAAAACAGTTGTTTCATCATAAGCAACTAAAGTTTCATTGACATCTTTATCAATGAATTGAACACTATAAAACACCACTTTTGGATGAATGGATTGAAGTAATTTCGCATATTTTAAGGTAGCTTTTTGACCTGCTTCATCCATATCAAAACAGAATATAATTTCTTCTAATTCAATAAGTTGTTTTATTATTTCTAATAGTTCGTTTGTTAATCCGTTCGTTCCAAAACA
>NZ_JAOCDJ010000094.1:0-886 GCF_029840885.1 Empedobacter sp. GD03861 | reverse complement strand
AATTGTTGCGTTTCAGCAAACAAATTCAATAACTGATTATCCTGTAAAATAGCATCAGCTTTATTGTTTCCATAAACCAATTCATCCAAAGAAATCGATAAAATTTTCGCCATTTTTTCCGCTACTTCCAAAGATGGAATCGTAATATTTCTTTCGTATTTAGAAAGATTAGTCACGTGAATTCCAATCTTAGAAGCAAACACTTCTTGCGAAAAACCTTTTCCGCTTCTTAATTCTTTCAAGTTTTTTCCAAAATTTTCCATAGCAAATAAACTTTAAAACATACTGCGTATGTATTATATACTCTACAAAATTACAATTTAGTTAGTGAAATAACTAATTCAGTTGAAAAATAAAAAGCGAAAACAATTTGTTTTAAAAATCAAAAACGCTAAGTTTGTAAGCGAAAACGATTAGTGAAAATTTTTTAAATAATTTTTCAAATGGAAATCCAAGAAATAAAATCTCGCTTATCATTATCTCAAATCCTACATCATTACGGATTAGAACCTAAGAACAATATGCTGAAATGTCCTTTTCATTCGGATAAGACGGCAAGTTTACAGGTTAATTTGGAGAAGAATTTTTACAATTGTCATGCGTGTTCCAAAACAGGCGATGTCATTCAGTTTGTGCAAGATTATGAGAAATTGAGCAAACACGAAGCACTAAACAAGTGTAAAAGTTTGGCTGGCGAAGAGCGTTTTGCGGTAAACGAACCAAACCGCATTCCTCAAATCGCAGACCATTCAGCGTTTCTACAAAAGATGTTTCTAAGTTTCCGTAAAGGATTATTATGCAGTGAACCCGCTCAAAACTATTGTCATTCCAGAGCGTTAAATGTGGATGAATTAGAAGTCGGTTTTAACTCGGGACAATTCCATCA
>NZ_JAOCDJ010000093.1:0-977 GCF_029840885.1 Empedobacter sp. GD03861 | reverse complement strand
GGGACACAAACGCGAAGAATGGATACAGGCACGCGCGCAAGATTTGTTGCCTTGTTCGTATTATCATTTGGTTTTTACTTTGCCCGATACGCTTAACGGTTTAACGATCTCACATCCGCAAATTATTTATCGCTTGTTGTTTGAATCTGTGTGGGCTAGTTTATCTCAATTTGGCAAAACCGAAGGTTTGCAATTGGGCATGATTGCTATTTTACATACCTGGGGCCAAAATTTAAGTTTGCATCCGCATCTGCATTGCATTGTTCCAGGCGGCGGAATTGATAATAATGGCAAGTGGAGACGAAAAATAAAAACCGATAAATACTTGTTTGCAGTAAAAGCATTAAGTAAGGTTTTTCGAGCCAAATATGTAGCGTTGTTACGCAAAGAAAAGCTTGCCGAGGGGCACATCTTAGAAAGTTTGTTTGAAAAGCATTGGGTTGTTTATGCCAAACGGTCATTTGGCGGCCCAAAACAAGTGATTGAGTATCTGGGTAGATATACCCACAAGGTAGCCATTAGCAACCATCGCATTACAAATGTAACCCATCAAGAAGTTACTATCAATTATAAAGATTATAGAGACGGAAGTGAAACCAAGCAACTCACATTAAAAAACGAAGAATTCGCCCGCCGTTTTAGCTTGCATGTTTTACCGAAACGATTTGTTCGCATACGGCACTACGGAATTTTAAGCAGCAGTTGGAAACGTGGCAAACTACAGCAGTTACAAGAAGAATTACACGTTGCGCGAGCATTAGTAGAGCCTAAAACACAACATCGAAAATGTTATTGTTGTAAAGTGGGGAATCTGGTTACGTTGCACGTTTTTGGACAAAGAGGTCCGCCAGAAAAGTATCTTATCGGAAACAAACTTGCTTCTGTGAATTAACTTTTACGGGTAAGGGAATTTGTGTTTAAAGCACAAAAAAACAGCCAAAACGCATGAAGAAATACAACTTCAACCACAAAAAAAA
>NZ_JAOCDJ010000092.1:0-979 GCF_029840885.1 Empedobacter sp. GD03861 | reverse complement strand
AGGCCATCAACGCGAAGAATGGATACAAGCTCGTGAACAGGATCTGCTACCTTGTTCATATTATCATTTGGTATTTACTTTGCCCGATACGCTTAATGGTTTGGCGATTTCACATCCAAAAATCGTTTATAAAATTTTGTTTGATTCGGTTTGGACCACATTAAATCAATTCGGAAAAACGGAAGGATTCCAACTAGGAATGATTGCTATTTTACATACGTGGGGACAAAATTTGAGTTTACATCCACATTTACATTGCATTGTTCCTGGTGGTGGAATTGATGCCAACGGTAAATGGAAACGCAAGATAAAAACCGATAAATATTTATTTGCAGTGAAAGCCTTGAGTAAGGTTTTTCGAGCAAAATACGTAGCTTTTTTACGCAAAGAAAAGCTTGCTGATACAACTGTCATCCAAAGTTTGTTTGAAAAGAATTGGGTGGTTTATGCCAAACGCCCTTTTGCCGGTCCAAAGCAAGTAATAGAATATTTAGGAAGATACACCCATAAAGTTGCCATCAGTAACCATAGAATTAAAAACGTAACCAATCAAGAAGTTACCATTAGCTATAAAGATTATAGAGATGGAAGTAAAACCAAGCAGCTTACTTTAAAAAACGAAGAGTTTACAAGGCGCTTTAGTCTTCATATTTTACCCAAACGCTTTGTGCGCATACGCCATTACGGCATTTTAAGCAGCAATTGGAAACGCGGGAAATTACAACAATTACAAAAAGAGTTAAACGTTTTAAGGTCAAGTGTAGAACTTAAAACTCAACATCGAAAATGTTATTGTTGTAAAGTTGGAAATCTTGTTACGTTGCACGTTTTTGGGCAGCGAGGTCCACCAAAAGCTTATCTTATTGAAAACACACTTTCTTCTGTGAATTAACTTTTACGGGTAAGGGAACTTGTGCTTCATTGCATCCAAAAATCGCATAAAACAACAGAAAATGCACAAGTACAACCACAAAAAAAG
>NZ_JAOCDJ010000091.1:0-1104 GCF_029840885.1 Empedobacter sp. GD03861 | reverse complement strand
GGCGGTTTCAAGTTGCTAATGCAACGTTTAAGTAAAAATAGTAAAAAAAATGATTATTTGATTTGTTGAATAATCATTCGGTTAAAAACTTGAGCAGGTGAATATCCATCGAGCACTTTTCTCGGTCTTTCATTGAGTTCACGTTGCACCTTTTTGAGTTCTTTTTCTGAGTAAATAGAAAGGTCAGTACCTTTCGGGAAATAATCTCTTAAAAGTCCATTTGTATTTTCATTTGTTGGTCTTTCCCATGGCGAATATGGATGAGTGAAATAGACCTGCACTTTTGTATTTTTAGTGAATAACTTATGCTGAGCCATTTCGGTTCCATTGTCATAAGTCAATGACTTTTTCATGAGCTTTGGTAGCTTCTTAAATTCCTTCTCAAAAGCCTTACGAACAGTCTCCGCATTTTTGTCTTTTAGATGGACTAAAATCACTGCACGAGTTGATCTTTCGACCAATGTTCCAATAGCCGATTTATGATCTTTACCAATAATTAAATCACCTTCCCAATGCCCAGGAATCTCTCTGCCTATGACTTCTTGCGGTCTTTCATCGATAGAAATACGATCTTTAATTTTGATGTCTTTTGATTCTTTCGAACGAGCCGGACCTCTTGTTTTTTTCTTTTGTCTAAGCGATTCAATGAGTTTCTTTTTTAAGTGACTTTTACTGTGTAAATAGATATAAAAATAGATCGTTTCGTGGCTTACATTCATAGGTTTTTGATGTGGAAAATTCTGTTTTAAAAATATGGAAATTTGTTCAGGTGACCATCTTTTTTTAAGTTTAGCATGAACAATTTTTAGGAGCTTTTTATTGCTTAAAATTTTGCTTCTTCTATAGTTTTTATTCATCGAAATTTCAAAAGCAATTTGATTAGAAATGAAAGCATCATAAGCTCTTTTTTTGAATCTATTTACTTCTCTTGATATGGTACTTTTGTTTCGATTTAATAAAATAGCAATGGCTGAAATGGATAATTTTTGATCTAAATATTTCTCAATTTTAAATCGTTCTTGAAGGGTTAATCTTGTATAATTTTGGCTCATAACAACACTAAGTTAATAATTTATAGTGTTGCATTAGTTTTCTGAACCCGCG
>NZ_JAOCDJ010000090.1:0-1168 GCF_029840885.1 Empedobacter sp. GD03861 | reverse complement strand
TTTTCTATAAAAATATACCTATGATAAATAAAGATAAAAATATTAATATCCAAAAATGGATTGATGATTATACATTGGACCTATTAAAAAAAACTAACTATTTAATATCTAGCAAAGAAGATGCAGAAGATTTAGTACAAGATGTTTTTATTTCAGCTTTTGAAAATTATGAGAAATTTCAATGGAATAGCTCTGTAAAAACTTGGTTAATTAGTATTTTGAAAAATAAAATTTCTGATTTTTACAGAAAAAAATATAATAATAAAAATGAGATCACTTTAGATTATTTTTTTGATGAAAATGGTAATTGGATTGATAAAAATATATTAAATGATTGGACAGAAAATGAAAATAATATTAGAGAAAACTATTTAGAAAATTGTTTAGAAAAATTACCTAATAAATGGTTAATTCCTATAAAACTATACTATTTAAAACAAAAAAAAACAGAACTTGTTTGTCAGGAAATAGGAATTACATCGACTAATTTATGGAAGATTCTTCAAAGAGCTAGATTACAATTAAGAGAGTGCATTGAATCTAATTTATCTAATTAAAAATTAACTTATGTGGAATAAAATTATTCATTGGGTTATTATGCCTTGTAATGAAATAACATTTGAAATAGAGAAAAAAAATGCAAAAAAAATCTCATTAATTCAAAATTTGAGATTGAATTTACATATTTATAGTTGTAAATGGTGCGCTTCTTACTACAAAAAAGTAAAGCTAATAGATAATCTTTTGAATAAACAAAATTCAAAAGAAAAATTAATTAATGTAGATGATCTAAAATCTAAAATAAAGTCCAAAATAGAAACTCATTGTAAACATGAGTAAATACATTACGAATGTTTATCATCAAAAAATAAAGTGTATAAATAATATTTTCTTTTTAAACTGCTATTTTTAAGACTAAAATATTTATTAAATAATTTCCAAAGTATAGTCTAAAGTTAATTTTTATTTTAATTATAATACATCACATATTTAATGAAATTTAAGATAAATTCATAAAACAATAAAAAAACTCAAACCATTTTAAATGATATATTTACAATGGTTTTTTTTTATAAAAATTATAGAAAGATTAATATCTAACAAAAAAAATAGATTTTTTTTGTCAGGTTTTAATTATTTATACGACTACTATTATAAAAGATCGTAT
>NZ_JAOCDJ010000009.1:0-97083 GCF_029840885.1 Empedobacter sp. GD03861 | reverse complement strand
AGGTGACGGAATTGCAACAATGATTGCAGCTTGTTTAGGTGGACCTCCAAACACAACGTATGGCGAGAATATTGGTGTTTTAGCTATTACAAGAGCTTTTAGTATTTATGTATTTATTGGAGCAGCATGTTTTGCTATTTTATTTGGATTTTGTGGTAAAGTTTCAGCTTTATTAAGTACAATTCCAACACCAGTTATGGGCGGCGTTTCTATTTTATTATTCGGAATTATTGCTTCGAGCGGATTAAGAATGCTAATCGAGAATAAAGTTGATTTCAAGATTAAACGAAACCTTATTATTTCCTCTGTTATTCTTATCATTGGAATCGGTGGTGCAGCAATCCACATTGGAGATTTATTTTCTTTAGAAGGAATGGCTTTAGCTTCTATAATTGGAGTTGCTTTAAATTTGATTCTTCCTGGAAGAGAATTTGTCTCATTCAAAGAAATGTTTGATGAAGAAAATTAAATTATCATAAAATAAAAAAAGACGGAAATTATAAATTTTCGTCTTTTTTTATTAGATATTTTTTGTTCTTAAACTTCGTCAAAATCAATTGCTAAAGTAGCTGTTTTTGGACGAGAAATACACGCTAACGTCATTCCTTCTTCATAGTCAGAATCTGTTAATACATAGTTGTCTCCAATATGCACCTCGCCTTCTGTTATCTTACACATACAAGACGAACAGACACCACCTTTACATGAATAAGGCGCATCAATACCAGCGTCTAACATTGTATCAATCAAATTTTTTCCTCTATCCCAAGTCACTTCAGAAGTTTCTCCATCAAGTGTTACAGTAACTTGAACCGTTTGAGGTCCTTCGTCATGTTTTGTAAAAATATCTTCTGTTTTCACTGAAGGATTAAACATTTCGAAATGAATATGTTTCTCGATAATTCCCGCTTCATTGATTTTCTTCGCTAAAGTCAAAATCATTTCTTCTGGTCCACAAACCATTGCTTCATCGACTTCATTGATATCAATAATTTGATTCAAAATTAAATCAAACTTCTTCTCATCAATTCGTCCGTTGTAAATAAAATTCTCTTGATCTTGACGCGTATAGAAATGATGAATAAAAACATTGTTTGGATATTTTTGTTTCAATTCTGTCAAACGCTCTTTGAACATGATTGAGTTTTCATCTCTATTTACATAAAAAATATGAAAATTTACCCATTCTTCAGTCTGCAAAGTAAACTCTAACATACTCATAATTGGCGTGATTCCACTACCCGCCGTAAAAGCTAATAACGTACGTTTTTCGTTTGGTTTTGTTGGAATTGTAAAACGTCCACTTGGTGTAGAAACTTCCAATTGATCACCAACTTTTAGTTCATTTGCTAAATAAGAAGAAATCTTTCCATTTGGTTGAGATTTAACCCCAATGCTCCATTTTTTATCATTAGGAGATTCACACAAAGAATAATCTCTTCGTTCTCCATTAATATTAAGAGTGATATATTGTCCAGGTAAAAAATTGTATTCTTCGTGTAATTCCTCAGGAACATCAAACGAAATTTGAACAGCATCAGCCGTTAATTTTACAATTTCTTTTACTGTTAATAAATTAAATTTCATAGTCGTATACTATTTATAATTCTTAAAACAACTCGTTATTTAAGATTGTTCTGCTAACTTTGTACAAAAGTAAGATTTTAGATTAAATAGAAAAAATATATGGAAATAGCATTGATCGCTCATGATGGAAAAAAAGCTGAAATGGTCAATTTTTTAATGAAACATAAAGAAGCTTTAAATAAAAATAATATCACATTTATCGCAACTGGAACGACAGGAAAATATGCGGAGCAAACTGGCTTGAAAGTTACACGCTATCTATCTGGTCCTCTTGGTGGTGACGCACAAATTGCCGCTCGTGTTGTGGAAGGAAAAACAGATATGGTTTTCTTTTTTAGAGATCCAATGGGGAAACATCCGCACGAACCCGATGTAAATATGTTACTGAGACTGTGCGATGTACACAATATCCCATTAGCTACAAACCCAGCGACAGCAGAAATGTTATTGGATCATTTGAAATAATTATTCTTAAGCTAATCTTAAGTTTATTTTGGTTGTTTTGGTGGATAATTTATTTAATATTGAATAGAAATTTTAACTGAATATAAATAACAATTCAAAACCAAATTACAATGAATTTAATTAAAAAAACAGCTATCGCGCTTAGCTTATTTGCATTTACTGGATCTACTGTAGCATTTGCTCAAACTAAAACTCCAACTAAAACTGCTAAAACAGAAATGGCAAAAACAAAGGCTACAACTGATAAAAAAGTAACAGAAACAAAAAAGGATGTAAAAGCAACTACAACTAAGAAAACTGATGCAACTGCTAAAACAGTCAATGACAAAAAAGTAGCTTCAGAAAAAAAAGTGGAGAAAACGACTACTCCAAAAAAAGAAACAAAAACGACTGTAGCTAAAACAACTACTGCAGGGACTTACAATGGACACAAAGTTTATGTAGGACCAAAAGGTGGAAAATACTATATCAACGATAACGGAAATAAAACGTATATCAAACAATAGTTTTTATCCTAATAAAAATAATAAAGGCTGTCTATTTGTTAGGACAGCCTTTTTTAAATTATATTTTTATAATATATATTTTCTGGATTTTGAGGATCGATTAAGATATCGACATCTTTTCCTTTTTTTAAAATCTCATTTGCATTAACATCTCCAAAATATTCAAACTCTGTATAGTAAATTTTCTCATTATTAGGATGTTTATAAAAGACTTCAACTATATAATCTGGCAAATGATTTTCTCCTAATAAACCTCTTTTTATTTCAATAATATGTGCTTTTACTTTTACTCCTTTATTTAATAATCTTGAATGATTTAGGTAATCAAATAAATTGACGAAACCTAAATACCCCATAAACAAACTACAGAACAGAAAAACTACTCCAAGCAGTTGATTAAAAAATACACCAAGATTTAGAAAAGAGCATATTAGAACAAATCCTAAACTTAGGATTAAACTTCCTATTGCGATTGACAATTTCATTATTCTTGTATTTGTTATCTGTTTTTCACAAACCGTACCAAAAACAAAAAATTGTCCTATAAAAATAATTTTATTGTAAATTTACTCAAATATCTTAATAAGCTGCTGTAAATCTGCTTTTTATATGATTTGCATTTTCTATTTCATCTGCAATCACCACTGCAACATCTTCCACAGACAAAATACTACGCCCTTCTGCATTGAAAACTGGTACATCATTGCCTAAACGATATGTTCCTTTTCGCTCTCCAGATGTTCCTTGATGCATTTCTGGCGCTGGAGAAAACATTGTCCAATCCAACTCATTATCTTGTTTCAAGATATTATAATAATCTCTCGCTGCCAAAGCGCCTTGTTTTATTTGTTCAGGAAAATCTGGTGTGTCTACAATTTGTAATTCTTTTTGATCATTCACATACAAACTTCCCGCTCCACCAATAACAATCAAACGCTTTACACCAGCTAATTTAGTTGCTTCTTCAATTGCTTTTGCACCTTTCAAATAATCCTCATAAATATTTGGATTTGCCCAACCTGCATTAAATGCACTTACAACTACATCAGCACCTTTCAAATCTGTCGCCAAAGCCTGTACATCGTTTACATCTAACGCCACTTTTGCTACATTTTTACTATCTAAAACGTTGTCTGTATTTCGCGCAAATGCTTTGATAGATTGATTTCTGTTTACCAATTCTTCTACAATATGTGAGCCTACAAAACCTGTTGCTCCAATTACTGCTACTCTCATTTTATTTAATTTTATATTGTAATTAATTTTGTTACATTTAAAGATAAAAAATTTTACTGAAATTCATCAGAAAATTGTTTTAAAGTTTTATGATTTAACGATTTTATTAAATCTGATTCAGCATCATCAAATAATTTTTCAAGATTGTCATTCATTTGTTTACCAACTGGACATTCTGGATTGGTATGATTCATTCGTCCAAAAACATTTTCTTGATTGACAATTTTATACACATCGCCTAATAAAATATCAGCAGAATTTTTAACTAAATAAATTCCTCCTTCTTTACCTTTTTTCGAATCGATAAAACCTGCTTCTTTCAAGAATTTTATTTCACGACGAACCACAACAGGGTTCACATTAATACTTCCAGCAATAAAATCAGAAGTAATTAATTGTCCTTTAAATTTTTCAGTCAAAACTAAAATATGAATCGCCGTTGCAAATCTTAAATTATTCATTTCTCTAAATCGATGGGACAAATTTAGTACAAAATTTTCAATTGTAACAAATATTGATACAATTTTATTAATTAATTTCTCTTAAATTTGTTGCATACTCCTATACATATGGAAAATTATAAAAAACATTTATCAAATATTATTGATCTCACAGAAGAACAATGGGTTGAAATTGAAAAATTTTTGGTGGTAAAACACATCAAAAAGAATGAATTTATTTTAGAACCTGGCGAATATTCCGAAGATTATTTTTTTGTAGAATCTGGCGTTATTCGTTCTTATACAATAGATGAAAACGGAAAAGAACATGTTTTACAATTTGGTACAGAAAATTGGATTGTAAGTGATAGAAATAGTGCTTTTTGTAAGCAACAATCAAAATTTTATATTCAAGCAATAGAAGATTCTACCGTTATTTTATTGAATGAAAAATTAAATGATCTAATCACACGATTAAATCCAAATTATTTAGCTGCTCAAAATAAATTAATTCAAAATCATGTACGTAGTTTACAAGATCGTATTAATTTGTTACTTGGCGCATCTGCAAAGACTCGTTATTTAGAATTTATGCGTCTTTATCCCAACCAACTCTCTCGCATACCACAATGGATGATTGCTTCATATTTAGGCATCACACCCGAAAGTTTAAGTAGAGTTCGTAAAGAAATAGCACATGGATAGTTATAGTTTTGAAATTTTTGTACCAGAAAAACCTAAAAAAAATAATAAACAGATTGCAAAAGTCATCTTATCATTTCTCGCCGTTACTGTAATTAGTTTTGTGTTTTTGGAACTGAAAGTGTTCAAAAATCAAACGTATTATTACATTTTTATTGGGCTTTTAGCAACAGCTGTTGCTTATTGGAATGGTTATTTTAAGCGACCTTCGGCAGAATTGAAAGGTAATTTTGATGGAAAATTGACATTTACAAAAGATACAATTTCTGTAAAGGATCAAACTTTTTCAATCAACGATTTGTTTTCTATTGTCATTGATAATGAAGATTACAAAGGAAAAGCTGTAAAGGAATTTGGTGAGTTCGAAAATCCAGAAGGTTCGCACGGAATTAGTAATTTGATTACATTAAAAACAAAAGATAATCAATTTGTTGAAGCTTATTTTTTACAAAAATCGTTAAATGAATTTTCTAAAATCGAATCATTTTTAATTCAATATTACAAAAACAATTTACTTTCTGAAGATGATTTAATTTCGATCATGCATTTAGAATATGATATTGATAAGAACGAGTTGAGAAAAAAATTAAGATAATTTAATTTTTCACTAACATATAAAAGTTAAGCTAGTCTCATTATTTAATGTAATTTTGTACCACTTAAAAACAATAATTTATGCAACCAACAGCAGAATGGTTAAAAACTTGGGAATCTAAAAGAGAATTCACTTTAGCTCCTAATGATTTAGAAAAATATTTTACAGATAAAGAAATTGGAGGTGTAGAAATCGACCAAATTGAAATGGGAGAAGTTTCTTTACCGTCTGGAAAAATCTTTGTGAATGATCCTTTGGGTGAATATTTATCAATGGATAAAGATCCTTATTTCCTTGAAACGCCAAAAGGTAATTTTCCTGTAACTGCAAGCATCGTAAAATTTGAAGACGATGGTGATGTTGAGAATTTGATTGGTTGTATCAAAGTTGCTTTTACAAACGAAAAACCTGTTCGTTATGAAGAAGCAATGAAAGGAATTGAGTTGATTGATGAATTACAAGAAGGAGAATATTTTGGTTTTTCTATCGAAAGTGGTTTAGCAACAATTGTTGATGCAGAAGCAAAAGATTCTTTTGTAAAGTTTATTGATGAATTCGAAAGTAAAGGTGATGTAAATTTATATGATGATTATTTCAATGCATTATTTGTAGAAAACGCTAAAAATAATCCGAAATATCAATCAGAAGAAGGAGATTGGATCAATTGGACAATTCCAAATACAGAATTCAAATCGCCAATTTTTCAAGCTGGTTTTGGTGAAGGAATTTATCCTGCTTACTTTGGATACAATGAAAAAGGAGAAATTATTGCATTTTATATTCAATTCATCGATGCTGAATTAGAAGATTCAGAAGATGATGATGAGTGGTTGTAATTAATTTTTCGATCAAATAATATTTAAATCCTTCAAGAAATTGAGGGATTTTTTTGTTTAAAAATATGCATATTAACGTATTGTATATCATATTAAACAGAATGAGAAAACTAATATTTTTTATAATGATTCTATCCACTACTTTTATTTGGAATATGATACAATAGAATATATAAGAATTCATAAATCAAAATTTCTTAATGAAAATAAAAGTGCTATCAAAAACTATGATAACTTACCTGCAAAATTTAGTCTCTATAAATACAAAAATCCAGAGAATAAAAATAGTTATAAGTTTCAAAATGAATATAAAATATCTGAAAAATTGAAAGATAATTGGTATTTATTGGAACGAATTGAGTAATACAATTTCAAAATTTATTGCTTAAACTGTATCTTTGCATCGATTTTAAAGAAGCAAATGTCCAATTATTTTCAATATTTTAAACATCCAATTACTACGTACGAACTTCCCAAAAAGTTTGATTATCCATTTTATTATGAACCTACTGAAATTGCGAAGCAAGCATGTAGAGAGCTACAAGAATACTTGGAAAATCAAACCGATTTTGAACATAATTTTGGTTTAGAAAATGACCAATCTTCCACTCCAATTGGTAAAATGTTTGGTGTTTTAATTGTTCGAAATCAAAAGAATGAAGTAGGATATTTAGCGGCAGTTTCAGGTAAATTGGCTAATACTAATCAGCACAAATTTTTTGTTCCACCTATTTTTGATATGTTGAATAAAAATGGTTTTTTCTTAGAACAAGAAGAACGTCTGAATGAAATCAATCGTATTTTAGAATCATTAGAAAATGATCAAAACTATTTACAAGTTAAAGAAGATTTTATTCAATTTGAAATCAATTCTAAGTTAAAAATTGAAGAAGGAAAACAACTATTAAAATTAAATAAAAAAGACCGAAAATCCCAACGAGAAACAATTTCTCCAACTTTATCTCAAGAAGAAATTCAATTTTTTGAAGAAGATTTAGTCAAACAAAGTTTACGTGATAAATATGAATTTAGAATTCTAAATGAAAAACTTGATTCTGAAAAACAGATTTTATTAAGCAAAATAAATGTTTTTGAGAATGAAATCAATTCATTAAAAGAAGAACGAAAAATAAAATCTAATTCACTTCAAAATCAATTGTTTAATCAATATCAATTCTTGAATAAGTTTAAGCAAGAAAAAGGATTATTAGAAATTTTTTCAACAACTGTATTTCAACAACCTCCAGCTGCTGCTGGTGAATGTGCTGCACCCAAATTATTGCAATATGCATTTCAAAATGATTTAGAACCAATTTGTATGGCTGAGTTTTGGTGGGGAGATTCGCCAAAATCTGAGGTTAGAAAACATGGTCAATTTTATCCAGCTTGTACAGGAAAATGTGAGCCTATTTTAGGACATATGTTGCAAGGAATTGAACTGAATGAAAACTTATTGTTGAAGCAAAATTCAACTGTTGAAGAGTTAGAAATTTTATATCAAGATAATGATTTGGTTGTCATCAATAAACCAGAAGAGTTTCTTTCTGTTCCTGGAATTGAGATTAAAGATTCTGTTTATCTTAGAATTAAACATCAATTTCCATTGGCAACAGGTCCAATTATTGTTCATCGTTTGGATATGTCAACTTCTGGAATTCTTGTTTTGGCGTTAAATAAAGAAAGTCATAAACTTCTTCAACAACAATTCATTAAACGTAAAGTTCAGAAACGCTACATTGCACTTTTAGATGGAAATGTTGAGCGCGATAATGGTTTTATAGATTTACCTTTACGTGTGGATTTGGACGATAGACCGAGACAAATGGTTTGTTATGAACATGGAAAAACGGCGCAGACAAAGTATGAAGTCATTGCAAGAAAAGACAATAAAACGCTTGTCTATTTTTATCCAATTACTGGTCGTACACATCAATTACGCATGCATGCTTCGCATCGTTTAGGACTAAATGCGGCAATTATTGGTGATGATTTATATGGTACGAAAACAAATCGTTTACATTTACATGCCGAATCCTTAGAATTTACGCATCCGAAGACGAAAGAATTGATGAAATTTCAAGTAGATCCAAATTTTAATCTCTAATTTTGCGAAAGAATACAAAGAATGGAAAATAAAGATTTGACAATACGAGAAGTAATTTATCGCGATATGGATACGTTGATTATGGCAAAATTGAAAAACGGATCTAATATTTCGATAGATGATTTGATCGATATTTCTTCTTATTTAGCTGCAAGTTTGTTCCGTGAACGTTGGAAACAAAAAGGTGAGTTGAGCGAAGAAGAAGTGAATATCGTTTTAGGAAATTTAGGTGATTTTTGCAATGAACATTTTGGTGAATATTTTACGCAACAAGATTTTGATAAAATTGTAAAAATCTCCCAATTATTGTTACAAAAACCTACGTTTGATAACGATTCGAAAGAATTTTTTGATGAAATATTGAAAAATTAGAAAAAAAATAAGCATAAAAAAACCACTTCGAGAGAAGTGGTTTTTTATTATATCTAAAATTGATTAATCAATTACTTTTCCAATTAAATCGAATTCGTAAGCTTCGATAATCTCTACATTTACAAAATCACCAACTGGTAAATAGGTATCAATTGCAGAAATCAAAACTTCATTATCAACATCTGGCGAATCATATTCTGTACGACCAATAAAATTCTCACCTTCTTTGCGATCAATCATTACTCTAAATTGTTTTCCAATTTTTTCTTGATTCAAATCGTACGAAATCTGAGATTGAATTTCCATAATCTCTTCAACACGTTGTTGTTTTACTTCTTCTGGAACATCATCTTCCAAATTATAAGCATGTGTATTTTCTTCGTGTGAATAAGTAAAACATCCCAGACGATCAAATTTTTGCTCTTGTACCCACGCTTTCATTTCTTGGAAATCTTCTTCGGTTTCACCTGGATAACCACAAATTAACGTTGTACGAATCGCCATATCAGGAACTTTTGTACGCATTGCATCTAACAAAGCATTTGTTTTTTCGTGTGTTGTACCACGACGCATTGATTTTAATAATTTTGTCGAAATATGTTGTAACGGAATATCGATATAATTACAAACTTTAGGTTCTTCGCGAATTACATCCAAAACATCTTCTGGGAAACCAGCTGGAAATGCGTAATGCAAACGAATCCATTCGATTCCTTCAATTTTCACTAACTCTCTTAATAAAGTCGCTAATTCACGTTTTTTATAAATATCTAATCCATAATACGTTAAATCTTGCGCAATCAAAATTAATTCTTTCGTTCCATTTTTTGCCAATTTAGTAGCTTCTGTAACTAAATCTTCGATTGGACGAGAAACATTTCCTCCACGCATCAAAGGAATTGCACAGAAAGAACAAGGACGATCACAACCTTCTGCAATTTTAAGATAAGCATAATGACGAGGAGTTGTTGTTAAACGTTCTCCAACTAATTCGTGCTTATAATCTGCTCCTAAAGCTTTTAACAATAATGGTAACTCGCGCGTACCAAAATATTGATCAACATTTGGAATTTGTTCAATTAAATCTGGTTTGTATCGCTCTGACAAACATCCTGTCACGAAAACTTTTTCTACCAAACCATCTTCCTTACGTTGCACATAATCTAAAATTGTATCAACACTTTCTTCCTTTGCATTATCAATGAAACCACAAGTATTAATCACTACAATTTCCCCAGATTGTTCATGTACAACCTCTTTCCCATTGGCTTTCAGCTGTCCCATTAACACCTCAGAATCGTATACATTTTTAGAACATCCTAACGTAATTACATTAATTTTCTTTTTTCCAGTCGATTTTGTACGCATTACTCTAATTTAAGTCTGCAAAATTACGAAATATTTGAGAGAACTAATCGAAAAGATTGAATGGAACTAGTATAAATAGCTAAAATAAAATTTTTTAAACCTAAATGGATTTAAATAGAATAGATTTCTATACAACTAACTATTTAAGAAGATTAATCAATTATTATGATATTCTATTGAAAACTCATTCAGTAAACCTATTTTAACTAATTGATTAACAAAATACAATAGAGTATTTATGATTTAATCTCAACAATAAATGTTAAATTTGAGTTTATTAGTATTTTAAGTTAGATTTCAAAGCAATGCTTTGAAATTAAGAAGGTCAAGATTTCTCTTGACCTTTATTTTTTATATTTAATCGATATGATAATGACTCGGAAAAACTTTTTTAGGATTCTGTTTGAGAATATTCAACCTGAATTGACTTTCTAAAAATCCATAACCATAATTGAAAAATTGAATTAAAGTTGTTTGAATCGACAATAAACCAACTACCGCTGATTTAAAACGAATAGTTGAGAAAATAAAAATCAAAAACATGTAAATTAACCACAAAACAAATGGGGTTTGTAGGATAAATTGATGTTTTGGAAGAATAAAACTCAACAATAAAAATAAAAATGCAACTAAAGTTCCGACAAAAAATAAACTCGGAAACCAAAAAGTTGGTTTGATATAATTTGGATGACGTTGATTTAGAATTGGGCGTGCAACTCCAAATTGATACACTTGTTTCGCAAATTTCTTTAACGAAGTTCTACGTTTATGTATCACTTTCGAATCTTGAAATAATCGCGTTTCAAAACCATTTTCCCACAAACGCAGCGATAAATCTGGATCTTCTCCAACACGCAAATCAGCAAAACCACCCGTTTTTTCGTAGGCTTTTCGAGAAATTCCCATATTAAAACTACGCGGCTGAAATTTACCAATTTGCTTTTTTCCTCCTCTGATTCCTCCTGTTGTCAAAAAAGAAGTCATCGAAAAAGTAATCGCTTTCTGCAAATCTGTAAACGAATCATCTGCATCATCTGGACCACCAAAAGCATCAACAAAATTGTTTGTTAATTCTTTTTTAACCGATTCAATATAAGTCGAAGGAATAATCGTATCAGAATCTAAAAAAATGAAATAATTTCCATTCGCTTTTTCCATTCCAAAATTTCTCGATTTTCCTGGACCTGAATTTGTTTTGTAATAATAATGAAGATCTAATTGAGTTTCAAATTTAACACAAACAGCATCCAATTTATTTTTAGAACCATCGTCTACAATAATAATTTCGAATGACTTATCCGTTTGTTTCGTTAAACTTGACAATAATTCTGTCAATTCATCTTGACGTTCGTAAACGGCAATAATTATCGAAAGTTGTAAATCTTCTTTTTCCAAAATATATTATTGATTGAATGATTCTTTCAACTCTAATGTCACTTTCTGAATTTCATCTAAACTCTTAAAATGATTCAATTTGAAAGTTGATTTTGATTGATTCAATTCGTGAACAATCGCCAAAATCGTATCCAATGGACTTTGCTCCTCTCCTTTCGAAGTTTCGTCAAAATTAATTCCAACCAAAGAAACTTCTTCAATCATTCCGAACAACCATTCTTCTAAAAAAGTATTCAAATCTATCGAATCAATTTTATGATTTGCCCATTGATTTTGTTTCGCTTTTTCAGCTAAATATGTATTCGACCAAAAACAAATAACCTCTAAATTAGAGCCATCTTCATACTCAAATTCCTCTGAATACGAAACAGCAAAACCTTCTTCCGAAGTTAAAAGATATACTTTTTGATCTTGACAAATTTCTTTTATAAATTGACTCACTTCTCTTAATTTTGATTTTTAGCTTTTTTACTTCCTTCGTACATTTCGTATTGTAAAAAGTCGCATTCTAACTTACCGTTAAACACTTTTACTTTTTTCGAAGGACGTAAACCGACATATTTTTTGGCTTGTAAATCTGATGTGATAAACCACGCCAATGTATTTGGATAACTCGATTTTAACGTGTCACCAATTTGTTTGTAAAATTCTTGATTATTATTTTCGATACGCTCATCATAAGGCGGATTGAACACCAATAAAACTGGGAACAATTCCTTTTTAGATGTAAAGAAATCTTGATTTCTAACTTCAATAAAATCCTCTAAATCAGCAGATTTTATATTCATCTGCGCAATTTTTACCATCATTGGAGAAATTTCGTAACCTACAATTTTATATTCAGATTCTTTGATACGATTTAAGCGCGTATTACGAATTTGTGTAAACAATGTTTCATCATAATCTGGCCAATTCTGAAAAGCAAAATGCTTACGATGAATTTGTGGCGGAATATTATTCGCAATCATCGCCGCTTCAATCAACATTGTTCCCGAACCACACATTGGATCAAGGTAATTTCCTTTTCCATCATAACCCGCTTGCAACAACAAACCTGCTGCTAAAACCTCGTTAATTGGAGCTGGACCAGTTTCTTCACGATAACCACGTTTGTGCAACGATTCTCCAGAAGAATCTAACGACAACGTAATTTTATCGTGCGAAATATGTAAGTTAAAACGTACATCTGGAAAATCTTTATCAATGCTTGGACGACGACCATTTTTTTCTTTGAATCGATCTATAATAGCATCTTTCACTTTTAAAGCAGCATAATGCGAATGCGTAAAATAATCTGAATGAACAGTTGGATCAATCATAAAAGTTTGATCGACATTTAGATAATTTTCCCAATGGAATTTTTTGAATTTCTCATACAATTGATGATCATTTTTCGCAGAAAACGAAAGAATTGGCTTCTGTATACGAAGTGCAGTACGCAAGCTGTAATTTGCTTTGTACATGAAACCTAAATCGCCATTAAATTCAACCATTCGGTTTTGGATTTTAACATCTGCCGCACCCAACGCTTTTAATTCTTGCGCTAATATTTCTTCGAAACCAAAAAAGGTTTTCGCAATCATTCTGAAATTTTCCAAGGAAATAAAATTTTTACAAAAGTACGGGAAATAAAGGAAATGGAGAAAGGAATAATTGTTTTTCGATATTCTAAACTAATTTATATCTTAACAAAAAATATTTCATGGATCAAGAAACTAAATATGAAAAAATATTGGTTCGATATTATAGTAAGGTTTTAGAAGAAGAAATAGTTGAAACACTTTGGACAGAAACCATAGACAAAGAAAAAGGATTATATAAAATTGAAAATATTCCGTTCTATGGTCCATGTTTTTCAAGTGACGATATAGTATTTGCTGAATATGATAACGATGAAGAATGTTTGACTTTTAGAAAAGTAATTGAATTTTCTGGAAATTCGACAGTTCAAGTTATAATAATGAATGATGAAATTAATAGAGATGATATTAGAAATATTTTCAAGAATTTGAATTGTGAAAGTGAAGCGCTGAATGAAAAATACTTTGTTCTAGAAATTCCTTTAAAAATAAATTATAAATCTGTTTTTGATAAATTAATCGAATTACAAGAAAATGAATTTATTGCTTTTGCAGAACCTGTTTTATCAGAAAAACATCGTGATGAAACCAGATAATAATCTTAATAATATTTTTTAATTTCTATATTTTCCTTCATCGACATTCTTCGTACCTTTCGGCTATTAAAGTTTAATTTTTTAGAATTCGATATAAAATGGAAAAAATCACAGATCGTCTTTCAGCTTTGAGAGAGGTTATGAAACAAAATGGAGTTAGCGCAACAATTATTCCTGGAACAGATCCGCACGGAAGCGAATATTTACCAAATCGTTGGAAAGAGCGTACATGGATTTCAGGTTTCAATGGATCGGCTGGAACTGCAGTTGTTACGTTAGAAAAAGCAGCTGTTTGGACAGATTCGAGATATTTTATTCAGGCAGAAGATCAATTAAAAGACACGACTTTTGAGTTGATGAAAATGAGAATGCCAGAAACTCCTTCTATCAACGAATGGATTATTTCTCAATTAAAAGAAGGAGAAGTTGTTGGTCTTAATCCGCAAATGTTTGCGCACAATGCTTTTGCAGAAAATTATAACGAGTTTTCATTCAATCAACTTTCAGTTAAAAATATTGATTTAATTGATTTAGCTTGGCAAGATCGTCCTGCTTTACCAGAGAATCCATTCTATATTTATGATGTAAAATTTGCTGGAAAATCTGCTTCAGAAAAAATTTCGGAAGTGCGCAATGAGATGAAAAAAGCAAATACCAATGTATATATCATGAATTCGTTGGATGAAATTGCGTGGTTATTTAATATTCGTGGAAATGATGTTAACTATAATCCATTGACAATTTCATATGCCGCTGTGGATACAGAAAATGCGTATTTATTTATAGATGAAGCAAAAGTAACTCCAGAAACAAAAACTGCTTTAGCAAATGAAGGAATTACAATTCAACCTTATTTAACGATTTATGATTATTTAAAGAAACAAAACGAAAAATCGCATGTATTGGTAGATGGAAATCGAATTAATCAATCGTTATACGAAGCAATTTCTACTTCTTCAACTATTAATTTAGCTGCTTCTCCAGTAACAAACTTAAAATCGGTTAAAAATGAAATCGAGCAAGAAGGTTTCAGAAATGCAATGGTAAAAGATGGTGTTGCTTTAACTAAATTCTTCATGTGGTTAGAAGAAAATATCGACAATAATATTAATGAAGTTACAGTTGATGAGCAATTGAAATTTTTCCGTTTGCAACAGGAAAATTGTAAAGGTGCAAGTTTCGGAACAATCTGTGGTTACGCAGATCACGGCGCAATGAACCACTACTCTGCTTCGCCTGAAACTGCTTATACATTAGGTCGAAAAGAAATGTTGTTAATCGATTCTGGAGCTCAGTTTTTGGAAGGAACAACAGATATTACGCGCACATTGATGTTAGGAGAACCAACAGCGCAACAAAAAACAGATTACACCTTAGTTCTTAAAGGAAATATTGGTTTATCGGAAGCTATTTTTCCTGTTAATTCTCGTGGTTCTTTGTTAGATGTTTTGTCGCGTAAAGCGCTTTGGGAAAACGGTTTCAATTATGGGCACGGAACTGGACACGGAGTTGGTCATTTCTTATGTGTACACGAAGGGCCACAAAGTATTCGTTTAGAAGAGAATTTAACTCCACTAAAAGCTGGAATGGTGCTTTCTAACGAACCTGGTTTGTATCGCGATGGTGAATACGGAATCAGAATCGAGAATCTAATGATTGTTCAACCAGCGATGTCTACTCAATTTGGTGATTTCTTGAAGTTTGAGATTATTACAGTTTTCCCAATTGAGAAAAATTTGATTGATGTTAATTTAATGACAAACGAAGAAATTGCATGGTTGAATAATTATCATCAATTTGTTTTCGAGAAAATTTCTCCATTCTTAGATGAGAAAGAAACAACTTGGTTAAAAGAAAAATGTGAGGCTATTTCTAAGTAAATTTAATTTCAACAAAAAGTCATTCTAAATTCGTTTCAGAATCAGACATAAAAAAATAAGAAACTGAAAATAAATTCAGCTAGACAAAAAAATCCTATTCACTTGCGAATGGGATTTTTTATTTCCCATAAAATTTGTATTATTGCAACATATTTGCATTAAGAAATGAAAAGACGAAATACACCAACCAAACAAGCGGTTATTGATTTGTTCAATTCGTGTACGACTGCATTAAATCAGGAACAAATTGAAACGCAACTGCAAGAAAAAATGGACAGAGCAACGATTTATCGTATTCTGAATAATTTTTGCGAAGACGGAATGATGCATAAAGTTGTGGGAGATGACGGCGTAAATTATTTTGCGATGTGCAAAACGTGTTGCGAACATACACAGCATCACCACGATCATTTTCATTTTCGTTGCACGACTTGTAATCAATTGATTTGCTTAAAAGAAGAAATAAAAATTAGTTTACCCGAAGGATTTTCGATGCAAGATTGCAATTGCGTCATCACAGGAACTTGCTCAAATTGCCAATAATAACAACAATGGATTTACAATGGTTTGTAAAATGGTTTAACTCGCCATATTATCATATTTTATACAAGAACAGAAGCTTAACAGAAGCGGAAGATTTTATTCAAAAAATCACGAAATATTTACAACTTCCACAGTACGCAAAAGTGTTAGATTTAGCTTGTGGAAAGGGACGACATGCTATTACATTAAATAAATTAGGTTTTGATGTTTTGGGAATCGATTTATCTGAAGAAAGTATCAAGTACGCCAAACAATTTGAAAATGAATATTTAAAATTTGAAAAACATGATATGCGCGAAGTCTATCATCCAAACGAATTTGATGCAGTTTTCAATCTTTTTACAAGTTTTGGTTATTTTGAGAATTATGAAGATAATTTTAAAGTTTTTGAAGCTGTAAAACAACAAATAAAATCACATGGAATCTTTGTTTTAGATTATCTGAATGCAGAAAAAGTAGTTTCGACAATGATTCCTTATGAGGAAAAGCTGATTGATGGAATTTTATTCAAAATCACAAAATCTGTCGAAAATGGTTTTATCAAAAAAGAAATTGATTTCACAGATAAAGGCGAAATATTTCATTTTGAAGAGTTTGTTCGTTTAATTTATTTCAACGATTTCAAAAAAATATACGAAACAGAAGGTTTTATTTTAGATAAAGTATTTGGAAATTATAATCTCGATGCTTTTGATGAACAAACTTCTGACCGATTAATTCTAGTTTTAAACAAATGAAAGAAAGTCTAATCTTAATTTCAAGTGTGTTAATTGGAGTTTTATTTTCTCGAATATTACTCAAAAATAAACACAACTCAAAACTGCTACTAACCTTTAGTGGTGCGTATTTTTTGGCGATGACCGTTTTAGAAATTTTGCCACAAGTCTATGGACATCCATCCGAAAATCATAGCCATCATTCTATTGGATTGTTTGTTCTATTAGGTGTTGTTGTGCAATTTATTTTAGAAACGATCAGTAAAGGCGTTGAGCACGGACATATTCATTTGCACAAAAAAGAGCAATTTCCTTTCGGAATTTTTGGCGGATTGTTTTTGCATTCAATTATCGAAGGAATTCCTGTTGCAAATGCAGAATCTCACAATTTTATGTGGGCAATTTTTGTTCATAATATTCCAGTTTCAATGATTTTGTTTAGCGCATTATGTCAACATACAGAATCTAACGCAAAACGTTTTCTATTTATGGCTTTATTTGCTTTAGCAGCTCCATTTGGTTATTTCTTAGGAAAACATACTATTATTTCTAACTATTCATTAGAAATGAGTGCAATTGTTTCAGGAATATTTTTACACATCTCTACAGTAATCTTATTTGAAAGTAATGAAGGACACAAATTTAATTTGAAGAAGTTTGGTTCTATTTTAGTCGGTTTTATTCTCGCTTATTTAACCGTTTCAATGCATGTACATTCTCATTAATATATAAAAGCAACTTATTAAAAGTTGCTTTTTTTATTTTTAATAATCACTATATTTATTTAAATAAAGTTTAAAATGAATAAATTAAGCCAATATATTCTACTATTAATAATTATCACAAGTTGTCACAATTCCTTTGATGGTAAAGCTAATAATGCTTTACAAGGAAATTGGATAAAAGAATATTATCCTGAAGAAACTATGATAGATGAAGATTTACCTCCTCCTGATTTTTTTTTCAAACCTAATGTTTTATACACTTTTCAAAATGATACATTGTTTGACGCTAATCAATTTCACAATTATAATAAAAAAACAAAAAAAAATAATTATTTAGGTTATAAGACAAAATTCATTATTAAAGATTCCATTATTTATTGGTACAATACACTAACAAAACAAGATATCGAGTATGGTAAAATAAAGAAATTTACAAATGATACTATTTACTTCGAAAACTTTATGCTTGTTAAAGAAAAAGCACAACAAGTTTATCAAAACAAATTTGATGCAATAATCGTTACAAGTAGTGGTTGTTATGGAACTTGTCCTATTTATAATTATCGAATAGAGGCTGATGGGACTTTTATATATGATGGTGAAAAATTTACAAATATAGAAGGTCTTTACAAAGGCAAAATTAATAAGGAATATTTTAATTACTTTAAAAAAATATTAAATCAGATTGATATTAAGAATTTACCAAATAAATATGAAAGGCTTGCAACAGATGGTAATTACGAAGAATTAGTCTTTGTAAAAGACGAAAAAGTAATCAAGAAAATTTCATTCTATTTAAATGATGGACCACCGAAAGTTAAACAATTATTAGATATTTTACGATTGATGGATTATTATTTGGAAGATAAAAAACCGTATCAATCTCAAAATTATTTTTCAATTCAAAACCCTCTTTATTTTTATAAAACAGAAAATGGAGAAGATTTTAGTAATTATCAGATGTTCTATTTATGGACAGAATTGATGAAACATCAAACAAATCCATTTAAATTTACATCTAAAACTATAAAAATAAACAATTTTAGACCTAATTATTATTGGAATTCTGAGCACAAATATTTTAACCCAAAAAGTTTAGAATCATTGGAAACGGATCATCAACGCTTTCAAATAAAGTTTAAAAATGAACCAATACAATATTATGATTTGGGTTATAATTTTTTAGAGAATAATAACTATTATACAAATTAAAAAAAAGTTCAAAATTTGAACTTCTTTTTTAATTATAACATTTTTCGATGATCTAAAACAAGAATTTCTCCATTCGAAACAAATTTCCATTTTTGATCTTTTTTACATTCATTTTTTGGTGTCGAAGATTTAATATTAAATTCGACTTCTTTGTTTTTCATCAAAATTGAAGTATGATAATCGCATTCACCAATTTTTACATTTGTCGATACATTATCATTTGCCAATAAATCCGTTTCTGGAATAGATTTTATTGCTTCATTAATAATATTCAAATCTAATTCATTGTAAATCAAATCAAAATTATCTGTAACTAAATTTGTCGATAATCGAAATGAATTTGCCTCAACATCAGTACGAATCGCTGTATTTTTAGTATTCAAATCCAATTCTTCGATACGTTTTGGACAATCCAAATAATCTGGAATTTTCTGAGCTTGCTTACTTTGTAAATCTTTCTGAAAAGCTGTAAGTTCAGAAAATAATTGTTTTTTTTCGGGTGAAGCTTCTTTAAATTCTGTTGTTTCTGTTAATTCTTGTTGAGTGAGCTTTTTAATTTCAGGTTTATTTTCTGAACAATTAAATAAAAGAAATAAAGTAAAAAATGAGTAAAAATAATGTTTCATAAGCAAGAATATTTGGTTCTACTAATTTATGAAACATTATTCTCAATTTCAATTATTTAACGTTCTGAATTATAAATTTAATATAAATGATAAATTGAGAAATATTAATTAAGATTATTTATATTTTTCTAAATCTAACCCAAGAATATCTCCAACTTTAGAAAATTCTTCATTTACCTTTGCATTCAAAACAAGTTGTTCATTTGTAATTGGATGATTAAACACTAGTTCATGCGCGTGAAGCATCATTCCTTTCAATCCAAAATTCTCTAACCACAATTTATTTTGCTTGTTACATCCATGCGGACGACTTCCCAAAATTGGATGAAAAATATGACGAAAATGCTTGCGCAACTGATGCATACGACCAGTTTCGGGAATTGCTTCTACCAAACAATAACGTGAAGTCGGATGATTGTTATATTCTAAATCAATTTCTGCCGTTTGTAAACGATGAAAATAGGTAATTGCATTTTGCTTTACACCATCATCATTCGTCAAATCATAGTCTATCGTCATTTCTTCTGGCGACCAACCACGCAAAATAGCCAAGTATTTTTTCTCAACTTCGCGTGTTGCAAAACGATCATTCATAATTTTTAAACTTTCTTTATCTAAAGCAAAGAGCAAAACTCCTGACGTTTTACGATCCAAACGATGAATAGGATAAACATGTTGTCCACCAATTTGATTGCGTAATTCCTGAACCGCAAAAACAGATGCATCACGCGCATAAAAAGATTTGTGAACCAACAATCCACTTGGTTTGTTAATGGCAATAATATATTCGTCTTGATAAAGAATTTCTAACATTTGGCAAAAATAGAAAGTTATTTTCGGTTAGAAAATAGAACAGTATTATATTTATTGCTTAATAAAATTGAATGAAAAAAGGATTGATTATTGGAAAAGGTTGGTTGGGATCAAGATTAGAAAAGTATTTAGAAAAGCAATTTTTGATTGAAACTACGAAACGAATTTCGGATGCAGAAAATTGTTTTTCAATCGATTTTGATCATTACAAATCTGAAAAAATTAAACACAATTATGATTTTGTTATTGTGACAATTCCATTTGGAAGAAGAAATAATTTAGACGATTTACAGAAAAGATTTCAGCATTTAATTGACTTTTTAGATGATTATAACAATCAACTTATTTTACTTAGTTCAACAGCTATTTATCCTGAAAATAATGAAATTATTTCTGAAAATTCAATTGAAACTTTTTATTTAAACAACCCTTATTATTCAATTGAAAATCAATTAAAAGAAAAGTTCAATCAATTGATTATTTTACGCTTAGGTGGATTAATGGGAGACGATAGATTTCTTTCTAAATATATAGATTTATATAGTCAAAATCTATCTCAAATGGTGAATCATATACATTATCTAGATATTTGTCAAGTGATTGAGAACTTGATTAATTCAAATAAAAATTCATCAATTTATAATGTTGTTGCACCAAAACATCCTACCAAAGAAGAAGTGTTAGAATATCAATTAAACAAGGAAATTATTTCCGCTACAAATCGAGAAGGAAAAATAATTTCAAGTCAAAAAATACAAGATGAATTTAATTATGAATTTCTTTACCCAAACCCAGTTTACTTTAAGGAAAATTAATTTCTTCTCTTTCGTTCTTTCGATTTAAATACAAAATAAAATGTTATCACTGATATAACAGTAATTAATATTGTGTCCCAATTTTCTTTGAATAAAGTCGTGATATTTTCCATTCTTGATGTTTATAAAGTTTAAAATTATAAAAAAAGCTGCTCTTACGAACAGCTTTTTAGGAATTTATCTTAAATCTATTTGATTAAGCGTGAATTGGACGATTGTCTGTAGCAGCTAAAGCAGCTTCTTTGATCGCTTCTGAGAATGTTGGGTGAGCATGAGACATTCTTGTTAAATCTTCTGCAGATGCACGGAATTCCATTGCTACAACTCCTTCTGCAATTAAATCAGCAGCACGAGCACCAATAATATGCATTCCTAAGATTTCGTCTGTGTTTTTATCAGCTAAAATTTTAGCAAAACCGTCTGTATCCATAGATGCACGAGCACGTCCTAAAGCTTTGAAAGGGAAAGAACCAACTTTGTACTCTACTCCTTCTTCTTTTAATTGCTCTTCTGTTTTACCAACTCCTGCAACTTCTGGCCAAGTATAAACAACACCAGGAATTAAGTTATAGTTGATATGAGGTTTTTGACCTGCTAATTGCTCAGCAACTAAAACACCTTCTTCTTCTGCTTTATGTGCTAACATTGCACCAGCAACAACGTCACCAATCGCATAAATGTTAGAAACATTAGTTTGTAAGTGATCGTTTGTTTTGATACGACCTCTTTCGTCAACCTCTACTCCTACGTTTTCTAAACCTAAAGATCCTGTGAAAGCACGACGACCAACAGCTACTAAAGCGTAATCTCCGTTAATTTCGATTTCTTCTCCTTTTTTAGAAGTTGCTTTTAATGTAACATCATTTCCGTTATTTACAACAGAAGTTACACCAGTTGAAGTGTGGAATTTCATTCCTTGTTTTTTCAATACTTTTGTCAACTCTTTAGACAAAGCACCATCCATTCCTGGAATAACACGGTCTGCATATTCTACAACAGTTACTTGAGAACCCAAACGTAAGTAAACAGATCCTAACTCTAATCCGATAACACCACCACCGATAACGATTAAGTGTTTTGGAACTTCAGATAAAGCTAATGCTTCTGTAGAAGTGATGATACGAGTTTTATCTGTTGGTGCAAATGGTAATTCAGATGAAACTGATCCAGTTGCAATAATTGTATTTTTAGCTTCAATCTCTTGAGTAGAGCCATCTTTAGCTGTTACAACGATATGAGTTGCATCTTTAAAAGCACCAGTACCTTCTAAAACATCAATATTATTTTTACTCATCAAGTATTTGATACCAGCTACGTTAGTATCTACAACACCTGCTTTTCGAGCAATCATTTGAGTGAAGTTTACTTTTGGAGCATCGATTTCGATTCCGTGCTCTTTAAAGTGATTTACAGCATCGTAATAGTGGTGAGAAGAATCTAATAAAGCTTTTGATGGAATACATCCTACATTAAGACATGTACCTCCTAAACTTTCTTTCTCGATAATTGCTGTTTTAAATCCTAATTGCGCTGCGCGAATAGCTGCAACATATCCTCCAGGTCCAGCACCAATTACGGCTACATCATAAGAACTCATATAGTTTTATTTTGATTTATTATTATAATTAATTTAAACTCTACAAATATAACCAATATCGAATAGATTTTCGTTATAAAATTGTAATGAATTTTGTTAGGAAATTGGGAAAAATAAGCTATTCTTTAATATCTGATTTGATAAAGTTTAAAATTTCATCTTCTGTGCACAATTCATAATCTGGCTCAATTCCATATGGATAAATGTTCTTTTTAGCATCCATCATATATCCAGCTGTTAAATTATGCATATCGCCATTAGACAATTTTGTATTCGTATTCATAGTAGCTGCTCCCATCGTTTTCTTACCTAGAACTTTCACATTCGAAAGTGATTTTAACGTAATTAATGTAGCTTCGCCCGCACTACTTGTCCTATGATTAATCAAAACATAAATTTTCCTTGGATGAATTGTATTTATTATCGGATAATTAATATATCCTTTTGATAAATTATTAACTCCATTAAAAAAATATCCATCTTTTTTTGACCAAGGAATATCATCATTATTAATTTTAGAATATCCTAATACATTATCTTCAAAAAATGGTAATAAAGATGTTATCATTACCCAATTAGAACCTCCCGTATTATCTCTCAAATCGATAATCCAATAATTAGAATTTGCTTGTTCAGAAATAATTTTCAGATTATTGAAAATATAGTCTTTATCACTTATTGTTTTATTGTACCCATGACGCTTAATCCTAATATACGCAACGTCAGGAATTTTAGTTAACTTATTATTATCTTCTACTTTTAACAAACAAGCGCTATCAACTTTTGCTTTCGGAAAACGACCTGTTAATAACACTTTATCTTTCAACTTTTGCTTTCGGAAAACGACCTGTTAATAACACTTTATCTTTCGTAAGATAATGTGTATGATTATTTCCTAATAAAGTAATTGCCTCTACAATCGCCGAATCTTTCGATATTTTAGTTTTCTCGATTACTTTTTTCTCCAAATTCTCCCAATCAATTTTATCTCTATCGATAAAGCCTTTTTTCATGACAGAAAATAATTCTTCATAATCAGATGGAATCTCTGAAACTGATGATTCACTAACGATCTTTTCTTTACAACCAAATGTAAAAAGGATCAAAAAAATAAAAGAAAATTTATTTATCCTCATTGTTCTCTAAATTCATATTGTGAAATTTAAAGATAAATGATTTTTAAATACTATAAACTTTTTCCTCTAAAATACCAGATTCAATTTCAATTGGTTGTTCGCTCTGTCTAAAAATTCGGGCCGATAATTTTCCTTTCAATTCCACTACTCCATTTTCTACACGAAGCCAACTTCCTTCTCTCAATCCAACAACAACTTGATGATTAAACTTGTGAAATTCATTGATACGAGTTTCTCTTGTTTCACCTTTATGTGTAGAATTTGGATCAGGATCCAAGTAATGCGGATTAATATTAAAAGGTAAAAATTGTAACGCATCAAAACTTGGCGGATAAACAATCGGCATATCATTTGTTGTTCCAATTGTTAAACCTGTCAAATTACTTCCAGCACTTGTACCAATATATGGCGTTCCGTTATGTACAGCACTTCTCAACTCTTCGACCAAACCAAGTTCATACAACGTTTTTAGTAATAAAAATGTATTTCCTCCTCCAATAAAAATCGCTTTCGCATGCAAAATTGCTTCTTTCTTATTCTCGAAAGTATGCAAACTTTTTACAGAAACCCCAACCGTTTGCAAAGCATCTTTTACATTTTGCGTATATTCATCATACGAAATTCCCGAAGGTCGCGCATAAGGAACAAAAATAATTTCATCAGATTGAATAAATTCTTTGATTTCATCTTTTATATATTCTAAAAAACTATAGCCGTGAATAGTACTCGTACTTATCACTAATAGTCTATCATTTGGGTTTATCATGTTATTGAATTTTAACTCAAAAGTAAGTTTAAAATAAGAAAGTAGGTAAAAAATTGACAAAAAATTATACCGAATTAGATTACTTTTGTGCAATTCTAAAAAATGGAATTTCAAGATTTTAAGTTCTGCATGAAAAAAATAGTACGCTTCATAATACCTTTATTCATAGTTGTCATTATGATAATAATTGGAATAGAACAAACACTTCGAAAAATTCCCAACGATTACAAATACAAAGCAGATTATTTAAAAGAAAATGGAAAACAAATAGAAACTTTGATTCTTGGAAGTTCACATACTTTTACAGGGCTCAATCCAAAATTATTTACCAATAAGACTTTTAATGTTGCACATTCTGCTCAATCACTAGATTTAGATTATAAAATTTTTGAACAAAATCGAAAATATTTACCCAATTTAAAAACCATTATTATTCCCATTTCGTATTTTTCGTTTACAAAACAATTAAATGATTTTAATCAAAAGAAATTAAAATATTATTCAATTTATTGGAAAGTTGATATAAATAATAACGACCTTAATCTTAATTACGAAATTTTTTCAGAACCTGTTGATGTTAATTATAATCGAATAAAAGATTATTGGATTCAGGATAAAAATAATTTAACAATAGATACTAATGGTTATATAAAAAAGCGATACGAACCAAGTTGGAATGATAGTATTTACGCTAAAAAAACGTTTGAAAGACATCGTGCAAATTTGAATTCAAATCAAGTACAACATATTATAAAAACACATTTTTATGATTTAGAACAAATTATAAAACAAGCAAAATCAAATGATATAAAAATTGTTCTATTGGCTACTCCTACAACCAATTTGTATAAAAATTATGTCATAAATACACCTCAATATTTCAACTTAAAAAATAATATTAATCGCTTATCGAAATACGATAATGTCGTTTTCATCGATTATTTTATTAATAATAAAAATTTCAATAAAAAAGATTTCAAAAATTCAGATCATCTAAATGCAAAAGGTGCTGATAAGTTAACGTTGAAAATGGATTCTATTATGAATAAATAAAATAAGTGCTATAAATTTTCTCTTTTTTTCTTCACTTATTTCAACATTAAAATCATCTTCGTATCTTCACCTCTCAAACAACAAATAATGAAATTCGTTACTTTCTTAGAAAATCAACAAGAAAAAGCAGGTCTTGTTTGGCAAGATGCTATCTATGATTTGACAAAAATTAATCACAACTTACCCACTACTCTAATCGAAATCTTAGCAGATGACGAGTTTTCACTATTAATCTGTCAACAGATTACAAACGAAATTTCACGTGGTGAATATAAAAAAGCTATTATAAAAGGACCACAAATTTTGGCTCCAATACCTCATCCAGCAAGTTTTAGAGATGCGTATGCTTTTCGCCAACATGTAGAAACTTCACGCTTGAATAGAGGTTTGGATATGATTCCAGAATTTGATCAGTTTCCTGTATTCTATTTCTCTAATCATCAAGCTATTCAAGGTCCAGGAAAAATAGTTGCAATGGAAAAACATTTCGATCGAATGGATTTTGAACTTGAAGTAGCTATTGTCATCAAAAAAGAAGGTATCAATATAAAAGCAGAACATGCAGATGAATATATTGGTGGTTTTATGATTTTGAATGATTTGAGCGCACGTGCGTTACAAATGGAAGAAATGAAACTGAATCTTGGTCCAGCAAAAGGAAAAGATTTCGCTTCGATGTTTGGTCCATATTTAGTCACACCAACCGAAATCGAAAAATACAAAGTTGAGCCTAAAGAAGGACATATCGGAAATTGTTATGATTTAGAAATGTCTTGTTCAGTCAATAATATTGAAGTTTCTCGTGGAAATTTCAAAGATATGCATTGGACTTTCGCCGAAATTATTGAACGTATTTCATATGGTGTAAAACTTTATCCTGGTGATATTATAGGGTCTGGAACGGTTGGTACAGGTTGTTTTCTTGAATTGAATGGAACTGGAAAACGTAAGGATCCAGCTTATCAAGAACAATGGTTACGACCAAATGATACCATCGAAATGTCTGTTACAGGATTAGGAAAATTAGTAAATTCTGTTCATCTTTATAACCAATAAACTCAGCTTATGCAACATACAAAATCTTTTGAGCCAAATACACGTCAATTTGATGACATTTTCAAACACGCCATTTCTCCACGTCCTATTTGCTTTGCAAGTACGATAGATAAAGACGGAAATGTAAATTTGAGCCCATTTTCATTCTTCAATATGATGGGACAAAATCCGCCTATTTGTGTATTTTCTCCACTTCGAAAAATGAGAGATGGATCGACAAAGCATACATTAGAAAACATTTGGGAACATCCAGAATGTGTAATTAATATTGTCAATTATAACATGGTTCAGCAACAATCGTTGGCAAGTGTGGAATATCCAAAAGGTGTAAATGAATTTGTGAAAGCTGGTTTTACAGAATTACCTTCAGAGTTGGTTAAACCTCCTCGTGTAGCCGAATCTCCTGTTCAGTTTGAATGTAAAGTGCGTGAAGTAATTTCTGTTACAGATCAACCAGGTGCAGCTAATTTGGTGATTGCAGAAATTGTGCGCATGCATGTACAAGAGGATTTACTGGATGAAAATGATAAAGTTTCGCCTTATGATTTGGATTTAGTTGCTCGTATGGGAGGTGATTATTATTGCCGAGTTATTCCAGAATCGATCTTCGAAGTCGAAAAACCTACACGTACAATTGGTTTGGGAATAGATCAACTTCCAGATGAAGTGGAGCGTTCTAATTATTTAACAGGTAATAATTTAGGTCAATTAGGAAACGTGGAAAAATTACCTACAGATGAAATGATTCTTAATTTCAAGGAACAATTGACAGAACGATTAGATATTCAAAAGTTTAAATCTGAAGAGGTTCGTCATCAAGTTGCTGCAAAACTTTTGGAACAAGGAGATGTAAATGGTGCGTGGTATTGGTTATTAATGAAAATTTAAACCATGAACAAAACTGCATTGGTTTTAGGAAGCTCAGGTTTGATTGGTTCTCTTCTCTTAGAAAAGTTATTCAATCATCCTGATTATTCAACTATTATCACAATTGTTCGAAAACCTCAACAAATTAATCATCCAAAATTGATTGAAATAGTTACTGATTTTAATTCGGAGATTAATTTAGATGATATTGAAACGATTGATTCTATTTTTTCGTGCTTGGGAACAACACGAAAAAAGACGCCTGATTTAGATGCTTATCATAAAATAGAAGTCGATATTCCAAATCAATTTGCAAAACTTGGGATTCAAAAAGGATTAACAAAGTTTCATTATATTTCAGCAATTGGTGCAAATACGAACTCGTCCAACTTTTATTTAAAAATGAAAGGCGAAGCCGAAAGAACTTTGCAAAAGAATAATATCAAACAATTGTTCTTATATCGTCCATCTTTGTTAATTGGAAATCGAGCGGAATATCGTTTGGCTGAGAATATCAGTGCAAAAATTTTCCCTTTGATTAATTTCTTTTTACGAGGAAACTTATCTAAATATAAATCAATTGAAGCCGAAAAAGTTGCACAATCACTTCTTGAAAATGATTTACAATTAAACTCTGAAAAAGTTTCAGTTTTATATTACAACGAAATAATTAATTCAATAAATACAACACAATGATCATATTAGCCGTACTCTTACCTTGGTTATCATTCATTTTAAGAGGAAAAATAATACAAGGCGTTATTTGCTTAATCTTACAAATCACCTTAATTGGATGGCTGCCAGCTGCAATTTGGGCTGTTGCATCACTTTTGGACGGACGAAACAAAGCAAGAATCAAACAATTGAATAGATGATAAATCAATATAAAATAGCAAAAGATAACATTAACTTGTACGTCACTTTAGAAATTAATCCTTCTAAAAGGAGAAAATTCTTTTTGTTCTTTTGCATTTTATTGATGATTTCAATTCCGATTAGTTTAATCTCAATAATTGATTCGGAGCCGCAAAATTTCATTATTCCAATTTCTATAATCAGCTTCCTTATTTTCTATTTTATTATTCGATATTTTCTGTGGAATATTTATGGAAAAGAGAATATTATTATCAATAATAAGACAATTAGTTATAATCGAGATTTTGGACTTTATCAAACTAAATATACTTCTAATCATTATTATAAATTAGATTTCGCAATTGAGCATGTCAAAAAAGATAATAATGTAGAACTTGGAGAACTTATTTTTATAAATTTCTCAGAAGAAACTCAATTGTCAGAAGTTATTTTTCAAACCTCAATATTAATTGAACTAAAAGAATTGGAAAAACTTCGACAAGAAATTGAATTGCATTTATATGATATTGATAAAGATAAATTAGCGGGTAATTACATTGTTTTCTCTCAGAATTGAAGTAATATAAGAGAATCTAGATCATATAAATGTAGATTTCTCTTATATTATAAATGTTTTTTTTAACTAAATTCAAAAACTGTTTTTGAATAATATTTTTCTTCTGAATTGTAAATCTTTTGAGGAAAATTTGGTTGATTTATTGAATCAGAAAAATTCTGCGTTTCTAAACACAAAGCTGTTCTAAAACCATCTGTCGTTTCATTTTTCAATGTAACTTTATCAGACATAAAATTCCCTGTATACAACAAAACACCTTGCGCAGTTGTATAAACATTTAATTCAATTCCAGAAAGGTTTCCCTTTAAAGTTACTGCATGATTCAACGTTTCATCAAATGTTTGCTTTAAAACATAAAAGTGATCATAACCATTTCCAAAAATCAATTGTTCATGATTATCATTTATAGATTCTCCAACCTTTTTAAAATTTCTAAAATCAAAAGGTGAATTTTCAACTTTTAAGAAATCTCCACTTAGCGAATAATCCGCATTAAGCGTTGTAATTTGACTTGAATTAATCTGTAAATTATGTTCTAAAATCGTCCCATTTCCTGCTCCATTTAGATTGAAATATGAATGATTTGTCAAATTAATAATGGTATCATTTTCTGAATCCCCAAAATACTCAAGAATTAATTCGTTTTTTTCTGTTAAGGTATAATGAACTTCAAAATGAATTGGTCCAGGAAAACCTTCTTCCAAATGAGGATATTGATAACGAAAAATGATTTTATTTTCTTCTAAAGAAGTTGACCAAATGGCAAAATGAAGTCCTTTATGACCACCATGCAATGTATTTTCTCCATTATTCTTAATTAATTGATAGGTTTTATCTTTAATTTTAAACTGAGCATTCGAAATTCGTCCCGTAAAAGGTCCAATAATAGTTCCATAATAAGGTTCATCTTTCGAAAGATATTCTTCCGCAGTTTGCATTCCGATTACAACATCAGTTAGATTATTTTCAGAATCAGGAACAATCAAACTAACAATACGCGCACCTAAATTAGTGAATTGAACAGTCATTCCATTCGAATTACTTATCGTATAAAGATCGATAAATTGATTTTCGTGTATAAAACGAAATGCTTCAGCATCCACTAAATTTGCTTTTGAATTTGTCATAAAATTTTATATTTAATCAACAAAAGAAGTTCCATTTCCTATACTAACTTTCAATGGAGTTGGCTCAAAACCAAATTTAGCTTTGTAAAGAGGTGTAATTTTTTCAATCACTTGATCGCGATTTCCTTTCTTGATAATATTAATTGTACAACCACCAAAACCACCTCCCATCATACGTGCGCCGATAACTTCTGGAATCACTTGAACATTTTCAATTAAAAAATCTAATTCATCACAACTTACTTCATATTGTTTACTCAATGCCCAATGCGCCTCGAAAAGTAATTTTCCTAACGCGTCAAATTCATGATTTTTTAAAGCTGCATTTGCCTTTGTTACACGATCATTTTCTTCAACAACAAAACGAGATTTTGTATATATATCTTGAGATTTTGGTAATACAATTTCATCTAATTGCTCAACCGTTATATCACGCAAAGATTCAACAGAAGAATATTGTTCTTTTATCCATTCTACAGCTTGTTCACAAGCCACTCGTCTATCATTATATGCAGAAGATGCAAGATTATGTTTGACATTTGTATTAAGCAAAAGAATTTCATAATTTTCCCAATCTAATGGAACATAGTCAAATGATAAATCGCGACAATCTAATTGAATAGCGTGATTATCTTTACCCATAATAGAAGCAAATTGATCCATAATTCCACATTTTACACCAACATAATCATGTTCTGTTTGCTGACCAACTTTTGCCAAATCAACGCGAGAAAGCCCGATTTGAAATAATTCGTTCAAAGCAAAACCAATTGCGCTAGAAAAAGCCGCAGACGAAGAAAGTCCAGCTCCCAAAGGAACATCACCAACTACATAAGCATTAAAACCTTTTATTTTAGATGTTTTAGTTTGAATAATTTCACTTACACCAATAATATATTTTGACCAATCTGGCGCATTACTCAAATCTTGATTTAAAGCTGTTTGATAGTTTTCTTCATAATCAGACGAATATAAATGTAATTCTTCATCATTTCGTACACTAACTGCAACATAAATATATTGATCAATCGCGGCAGGCATCACAAAACCTTGGTTATAATCGGTATGTTCTCCAATAATATTAATTCGACCTGGAGATTTTACAACAATAGTTGGCTCTTGATTAAATTGTTCTTTAAAAGCTTGAATAATAGTTTCTTTTGCAATCATTTTTTAAATGGTTTTATAATGTTTTGTGGATTGATTTCTAATAACTTCTACTGCAAATTCTGGTGTAATATCACGTTGAGGATTTCCTAACATTTCATATCCAACCATAAATTTTTTGACAGTTGCAGAACGTAATAAAGGTGGGTAGAAATGCATATGCCAATGCCAAAAATCGACCTCATCAGTATTCACTGGCGCTTGATGCATACCAGCCGAATATGGAAAAGATATTTTAAAAATATTATCGTAGCGGGTTGTTAATTCTTTTAATGTTTTGGCTAAATCTTTTTTTTCTTCTTCTGTAAATTGTGAAATATCTTGCATATGTCTTTTACTAATAACAAGCGTTTCATACGGCCAAGCTGCCCAAAAAGGAACGACAACGATAAAATGTTCATTATTAATAACAACACGAGTCGCCTCCTTTTCTTCTTGTTGCCAATAAGCTGTTAACAGAGATTTTCCGTTTTTCTCAAAATACTCTTTTTGTTGCTTCGTTTCTTTTACAATTTCTGAAGGTAGTGATTGTTGTGACCAAATTTGACCATGCGGATGCGGATTACTACATCCCATAATTGCACCTTTATTTTCGAAAATCTGAATATATTTAATCCATTCATTTTTAGATAATTCTGAAAATTCTTTTTGCCAAACATCAACCACTTCTTTGATTTCATCAACTTCCAATTCAGGAAGCGTTAAATCATGACGAGGTGAGAATGCAATTACTTTACAAATTCCTTTTTCGGCTTCAGCTTTCAAGAGATTGTTTTCATTGTAAGTTTCTTCTTCAGTAGAATCTAATAAGGCAGAAAAATCATTCGTAAAAACAAAACTATCCGAATAATTAGGATTTATTTGTCCTTCGGCACGTTTATTTCCAGGACACAAATAACATGTTTCATCATATTGTTGTCTTTGTTCTTCGTGAATATCTTCTACCTGACCTTGCCAAGGTCTTTTACTTCGATGAGGAGAAACTAATATTTTTTCTCCTGTAAGTATGTTTGTTCTTAAATGTGGTTGTTCAAAATTTAGCATATGAAGAATTACTTTTAATAAAACTGAAAGTTATCAATTTAAATTAAAAATATAAAGTAAATACAAGAGTTCTTACTCTCACCATATCTAGTAAATATGCTTGTTAGAAAGAATTTTGAAATAAAATTTTACTTATAAATCAATAATATGATATCGTTTCTATTATTATTGAAATTTTTAGAATTAACTTTTTATATATTTTTCTGAGAAGATCATAAATTCAATAATTATAGTGAGTTTTTTGAAGAATTTTCGAGATAATTTAGCTGTATCAAAATAGAAAAGTAGATGAAAAAAATAATGGTTCTAATGGTTTGTAGTCTTTTGGCTTCTTTTGGAAATGCACAAGAATATACAACTAATAATATTATAATAAAGCAAGGAAATCAAACATTTAATATTGATAAAGCTGATCAAACAATTACGCTTCGTCCTGAAGAATTTAGTATTGAATATCTAAATAAACCTTATCAAGAAAAGAAAAATCTGTTTTACGCTGCACAAGCATTAGTGACTGATAGTTCGGCTGATGTTAATTTTCAAGAAGGAATAAAGATAGAAAGCATTCCGTATTTTGAATCTGGTAGTGGTTTTGCTGCAGAGAAAAACCAAGTCATATATTATCCGTTTTTATCGTATGATGGACATCAATATTTATATTATGTTTCAAATAATGAAAAACGTGTGGATAAAATTGGAACGTCTGGAAATTGGGATATTTACAAATGGACATTAAAAGGTGTTTATCAATATGACGCTGAAATGGATTGGAATATTTACGACAACGATCAAGTACATATTGCTTTAATTATTGATCGAAATTTAGACGAAATTCTTCAAAAGGGTGAATTTTTCGACGTTCATATTAACTTTAAGAAATAACAATAACCTATATCCTAACCTACCTCAACTTATGTACAAACTAAAACAGTCTTCGGATTGTTTTAGTTTCTTTGATTCTACAAAAGACATTATATTAGCTCAAATAAACTCAACATCACAATATGTTAAAAAGTAACAGTGCTTTAAAAACTCTTTTTTTTCAACTTATAGTCATTATTTTATGCGCTATTAGTGGAATTGCTAATGCACAGGAAGTACTGATTAATTTTGAGAATCAATATAATAAAACGGCTCCTAATTCTATTGAACGATACGAAATAACCGGAAAATATGCGCAAGCTTTATTGTTTAATAATCAAAAAGAAAAAGCTTTCACTGTTCTGAAACAAAATATTTCGAGCGCCGAAAAACTGAGTGATGGAAAATATGCTGCTTATTTACATGCTGTTTCTGCAATGAATAATCGTATTGATGATAATTTGAGTGCAACAAACTATAATTTGCAAAAAGCAATTTATTACAGCGGACGCACAACTGATTATTCAACAAAAGGATATGTTAAATATTGTGAAGGATGGTTGAATTTAAGAAACAATGAAGATTCTAAGGCTGTAAAAAATTTTATTGATGGGCTTAAATTTCTAGATAAAGCTACTATTACGCCAACTGTTCTTACACGAATGAGTTCTATTTATAACGAATTGACTGGAATTTATTCGAGATGGGATGATTACGAATTACAAGAAAAGTACAGCAAACTTGCTTTAGATGTAGCGCTTAAACAAAATAATCCTAATCTAATTTTTACTTCTTATATGTCGATTGGATACATGTATGAACAAAAATTTATGCAGAATGAAAAGAATATTTTTGTACGAGATTTAGCCGAAAAATATTATTCTAACGCAATTAATACGTATTATAAAAAAAAAAATGAAATGGCTACCGCAACAGATTTGTCGTTTGTTGCTATTAATCTAGCCAATTTATATCTTCAGTTTTATCCAAAAAACTATCAAGGAAAAGTTATCAAATATGCCAATTTAGCCAAAGAAATAGGAGAACAAAATAATCAATCCGATCACGTTGCCGCTGCTAATGGTATTTTAGCCGAATTATCTTTGCAGAATAACGAAGTTTCTACTGCAAAAAGCTATTTACTTAATTCGCTTATAAAAGTTCATGAAAATACAATTCTAGACAAGAATATTCTGCTTTCTCTGTATTTGAGTTTATCTGATATTGAAGATCGTGAAGGGAATTACAAAGAAGCTTTGCGTTATTATAAATTGTATACATCTACTTACAAAGAAATTTATGATAACGAGCAAGCGCAGATCAGTAAACGTTTAGAAGCTCAATTTGATAAAGAACGTCAGCAACAACAAATGATTCGTTTACAATTAGAAGCTGAGAAAAAAGAGCAACAAATTCAACTAATGCACTCATTAGGAATTCAACAAGAACAAGAGTTAGAAAATGTAAGATTAAGTGAAGATTTTCAACGTAAACAATTAAAGTTATCTCGATTAGAATCCGATAAACGCTCACAAGAATTAACTATTTCTGAACAGAATTTAAGGCTTTCTAAACTAGAAAATAAAAATAGAAAGGATGAATTGGTCAATTATATCACAGAACTTAATTTCAAAAATAAATTAAACAAGTATTATATCTTTTCGATTATCTTTTTCATCGCCTTACTTGCTCTTTTACTTTATGCCTTAAAACAACGCAACAAACATCTAAAACAACGTGAAGAATTGTATAAATTGGAAATTGAACAAGAACGTCAAAATTCTAAAATATCTACTTTAACAGCACTTCTTGATGGTCAAGAGCAAGAACGTGCTCGTCTTGCACGTGATTTACATGACGGTTTAGGTGGCTTACTTTCTGGAACAAAAATTCAATTAACGCATCTCAACGATAAAATTGACAATCATTCTAAAAAGGATATGGCAAAATCCATTCATCAATTAGATGGAGCAGTTGATGAATTGCGTCGTGTAGCACATAATTTAATGCCAGATTTGTTGTTGAAATATGGTTTGGAAGAAGCCTTAAAAGAATATGCAATCCGAATGTCAAATGAACAATTGGATATTGATGTTCAATTTTTGAGCTATACTAATTCTCTTGACAAAGAAAATCAATTATTGGTCTATCGTATCATTCAAGAATTAGTAAATAATGCCATTAAACATGCAAATGCAGCACAAATTATCATCCAATTTGTAGAAGATGAGACAAACTATTCTGTAACCGTTGAAGATGATGGGAAAGGCTTTGACATGAATAATACAAAACTAACGAAATCAGCAGGTTTACATAATATTCAATCACGCATTCAATTTTTAAAAGGACAATTAAATATACATTCAGAAATCGATTTAGGAACAAGTATAGAGTTCCAATTTCCTAAAATATAACTTATGATAAAAATAGCAATCACAGACGATCATCCTTTATTATTAGAAGGTTTGCGAAATATTTTGAGTAATCAACAAAACTTACAAGTGGTCGATTGTTATGCTTCGGCTCAACAATTACAAGAAGCCTTAAAAACAACAGAAATTGATATTCTTTTGTTAGACATCAATTTATCGGATACTAATAGTATTGAATTGATTAAACCTTTCAAGAAAAAATATCCTGATATGCACATTATTATGTTGAGCGTACACAATGAATACGCTGTAATTAATAGTTGTTTGGAAGAAGGTGCTTCGGGTTATATTCAGAAAAATGCTTCTGTTGACGAAATATTAGAAGGAATTAATTCTATTTTTGATGGAAAGAAATTTCTTTGTTCACAAACCAAAAATGTGATGAGTAAAAAAGAAAAAGATGGTTTGAATACGATTCCGAAATTGACGCGTCGCGAAAAAGAGGTTTTAATTGAAGCTGCACAAGGATTAACAACACAACAAATTGCAGATAAGTTATTTATTAGTACACATACGGTAGATAGTCATCGAAAAAATTTGATCGAAAAATTTAAAACATCAAATTTAAGTTCAGCAATCACATCAGCAATAGAATATGGATTGATTTCAAAACCTTAAAAAATACCTATAAATAGGGATATTTTAATTCTAAAATTTTTATCAATTTTGAAAAAGAAATAACAATCTATATTTCAACCACTAAACAACCCAAAATAAGATTACTAACCAATTCTTATTACCTTAACTACATCTATTGAAAAATCGCTTAGTTCTCTACTTAAGCGATTTTTTTTATATTACTAATTAACTAAAAGTCGTGAGCTCTTCCGTCTTTATTTTTGCAAAAAACTGAGAAATAGGAAGGTTAAAATTAGATCAAGTAAGTTTTCAAAACGATTTTTCATCTAAAATGTAAAAAAACAAGTATCCAGAAAGGATTCAACAATTTCTTAAGAAGAAACAGAATTTTTTATCTAGAAGTAAAATTGAAATCAAAAAACCAAACTTTCATAAAAATTTGGCTTATAATTTTATCGAAATAATTCTAAAATTTCGTCTACTGTAACCTTTCCAAAATAATCTGTTACATCAATAGAATTCAGAACTTTTGTAATTTCTTCTTCGTTATGTTTAACACCAATTAGTTTATTTTCTAAACCTTCAATCGGTTCTGAAGCGAAGAAATCACCAAATATTTTAGCTTTTTCAATTATTCCGCCTCGCTCTACATCCAAGTGAACTTCAATAAAACCTGCTGGAATTTTCTTTGCATTTTTGAAATTATATTTTGGTGAAAAACCAAAATTCCAATCCCATGTTTGGTATTTTTCTTCAATCAATTTCGCAATACCATTCAAATCTTCGATTGTTAAATGATAAATTGTCGCTCCTTCATTTGTTTCTAACATTTCATCAATCAACAAAGCTTTCAACTCATCCGTCGTCATTTCATTTGGAAAATACTCAATCAAATTAATCACGCGCGCACGATTAGATTTGATAGCTTTATCCACATATTTTAAGGGATTAATTTTTAACGCATCGCCTAAAACAGACATATCCGAATTAAAAAGGATCGTTCCATGTTGAATCATTTTTCCATTACGAGCCAATTTTGCATTTCCACTAAACTTTTTACCATCAACCAACAAATCATTTCTTCCTTCCAATTTTGCAGGAACATTCAAATCGTTTAACAATTTGACAACAGGTTCTGTAAAAGTCGAAAAATCCATAAAATCATTCTCTCCCAATAAGGTATGGAAAGAAAAATTTAGATTCCCTAAATCGTGATAAACAGCTCCACCACCCGACATGCGACGAACAACTTTGATATTATTCTCAGTCACATAATCCAAGTTAATTTCTGCCAATGTATTCTGAAATTTTCCGACAATTATTGACGGAGCATTGATATACAGCAAAAAAATATCTTCTGTTGGATAGTGGTACAATAAATATTCTTCTAAAGCTATATTGAAATACGCATCATGAGATGGCGAATCGATGATAATCATACAATTTATTTTTGCAAAGTTAGGAAGAAATTTATGGAATGAAAAAGAGACAACTTTCCTAAAAAAGTTGTCTCATCGCATTTATAATATAAACTATTAAAGAGAATATTAAATGTTTGTCATCATCTAAATCCCTGTAAATTTAATTCCTAAACTCATCCAAGTTGTTGGCAACGGAATGGCTCCAGCTTCGTTATACGTAGTATTAAAAATGTTTTGTGCATCAAAATAAATACTCAAATTATTTTTGAATGAATGATTAATTCTTGCATCAGTAATCCAATAAGATTTATATGATTGACGTGTATTATAACGATTCGCTAAACTTAAAGTAGTTCTTCCGATTGCATAATCTATTGTATTGATTAACTGATGTTTTAAACTTTCTATTTTATATTTAGAATTGTATTGATCATCAACATTTTTAAACTCAGGATCAAGATAAGAATAGCTCAAAGAAAATTTCAAACTCTGGTTCGCAGAAAGGTTTGCTAAATATGAAACCTTCGTATTAAATCCATGTGTTCTCAAATCTCCAAAATTTTGCGCTTGCCAAGGTTCATTAGATGTTAAACGTACCCAATCGATAAAATCTGTGATCGAACGATAAAAATAATAGGCATTAAACGTCCAATTTCTTTTGTTGTATTTGAAACCAATTTCTGTTTGAAATGCCTTTTCAGATTCAACATTTGCATTCCCTATATTTCCTGGTCGTTGATCCAAATATAAATCTGTAAACGAAGGAATTCGCTGGCTTGTACCTGCATTTACCATTAATTTCAAGTTCGAATTTACCGCATAACTCGCATCAATTCCTGGAAATGCTTGCCAACCATATTGAGAATTATAGTTAACATACGTTCCTATATTTACATTCAGTTTTGGTGTAATATCCGTTTTATATTCCGCATAAAATCCAACATTATCGCGTGTATGATTTTTGATACTTGTGGATGAAATTTGCTCATTTCGGTATTCAACTCCTACTCCAATTTGCCCTTTATTCAATTGATACGTAGAATTCACTTCTCCCGAAATAGAATTTGAATAATGCAGAGAACGCGCTTTACTCAAATCGTTTTTATAATAGCGATAATCATCAAAATTGTAACGATAACTCACTCGTGGCGCTAAGGTAATTCGATCCGATAATTGATGCTTTGATTGAATGTTAACTAAAGTTGTTTCAACCAATTCTTTCGAATTTTTATCACCCGGAGATGCATAAAAACCATTTGCTCCAAATCCATTTTTCACATAACCATACGAAGCAACTAAACTATTGTCATCATCAAACTGAAAATTCCCTTGATAATACAATTTATTGTTCTCGTAAGCCGTATTGTATCGGTATCCATTTCCCCAATCATGGCTCACATACAACTGATGTTGATGCGTTTCTTTTGCCAAATTCGCACCAAGCTGCACACCTCTACTTGTGTAGGTATCGCCTGTATCTTCGCTATCTTTCTTAAAATTTGTACCAAAATAGGTATTCGCATAAACGCCCGTTTTCTTTGGTTGACGCGTGACAATATTAATAACACCTGTCAAACTATTATTTCCATAAACACGAGCAGCCGGACCACGTACCACTTCAATTCTATCAATCGCTTCTAGGGGAATGGGAAGATTTAACGCATTATGAGCCGTTTGATGATCCATTATTTTTACACCATTCAACAAAATCAATGTTTGCTCAAAACTTCCGCCATCCATCGAAATATCAGCTTGCGTTCCAAACGGTCCTCGTTGACGCAAATCTATTCCAGATGCATACTGCAACACATCTTGCAAAGAACGCGCAGGTAATTTGTTTATTTCTGATTTACTTAACACATAAATGTTTCTATTCTCTTTAGAAAGTGGCGTATTCAGACGGTTATCTAAAATAGAAACTTCTCCTATCGCAATGGTATCATTCGCATTTTGTGCAAAAATACTTTGTGCAGCTAAACACAATACCATAGTAATCTTCTTCATTTTTGACTAATTATTTAATTAATTGAGTTAAATCTGATGCGAAAGTAGTACCTTTCCGACCTGTCATAATATACCAGTTTACAGATAATGAATAGTCCGGCTGAAATACCATACAAAAGTTTTATCAAAATCGAACGCAATTCGGATACACCGATTTATCTTCAATTAGCGAATCAACTGGCTAAAGCTATACAATTAGGCTATATTCCAAGTGGAACAAAATTACTTGGAACGAGGCAATTAAGTGAGATTTTAACACTTCATCGCAATACAATTGTCAATAGTTTTCAGGAACTTGAAGCTCAAGGTTGGATAGAAATCGTTCCAAATAAAGGAAGTTATGTGTTAAGTCAAACTTCTCAAAAGTTTCAAAAAACCATTGTTCCAAAGCAATTTTCAATCAATTTGTATCCTGATAAAACGGGTTTTCAATTTGAACAATCGATACTTTTGGATAATCCGTACGAAAGTTTTAATCAACGTTTATATTTAACGGATGGAACAATCGATCATCGGTTAGCAGAATTAAAACTTCCTGCTAAATTATATTCAGCTATTTTAAAACGAAAAACTTCAATTTCAAAAGTAAATCATTCCAAAAATGATTATTTTTTAAAGAATTTAGCGAATTATCTCAATTTAACACGAGGTTTACATATTTCGAAAGAAAATATTTTGGTAACGAGAAGTTCGGAAATTTCACTTTTTTTAATTGCTGAAATTCTACTAAAACAAAATGATTTTGTCGCTGTCGCAAATTTAAGTTACTATAAAAGTAACATGATTTTTCAGACACAATTTGCTAAAATCAAACAAATAAAAACGGATCAATTTGGAATTGACACCGATGATTTAAGAAGATTATGCGAGCAATTTCCGATACGAATTGTTTACGTTACACCGCATCACCATTATCCTACAACGGTTACATTAAGTTCGCAAAGAAGAGTTGAATTACTACAACTTTCGCAGGAATTTGGTTTTGCAATTGTGGAAGATGATTACGATTTTGATTTCCATTACAGCAATCATCCAATTTTACCTTTGGCAAGTTCGGATCAAAATGGAATGGTTCTTTATACTGGAAAATTTGGTCATTACCTTGCACCAGGTTACCGAATTGGATTTATTGTAGCACCGAAAAATCTAATTCTTGAAGCGAAGAAACACTTATCAATTCTTGATCAACAGGTTGATCCATTTATCGAACAAGTTTTAGGTGAAATGATTAGTGAAGGTGAAATAAATCGAATCCTAAAAAAACATCGTAAAACCTATCGAGAACGACGCGATTATTTTTGTCAGAAATTGAAAACGGAATTAAATGATTTTATCAGTTTTACTAGTCCAAATGGAGGTTTAGCTGTTTGGATTAATTTTAATCAACCTATAAATTTAATGGAATTAAAACGAAATTGTTTAAAAAATGAATTGTTTATTCCACAAACAATTTTATATCAAACCCAACATCAAACTGGAATTCGCCTTGGATTTGCGCATCTAAATTTTGAAGAAATAGATGAAGTAATTTCAATTTTGAAACAAGAAATCACAAAAAAAGCTGAATAAATTTCAGCCTTTATATTTTTATGTAGGATTAATTACAATTAATCTAAAATCAATGTAATAATTAATTCCTATAAAATAAATCAACGCTAAAAAAGCATAAATTATAAATTGTTTTGATGGTCTGATTTTGAATTTATTGAGAAAAATTCTAACCAAAAAACTAAGTATAATCAATTGTAAAACAACCAAAAAAGAATACTGAATTACAAAATACATAACACTAGAAAAATTCACCATACCAATTGAACCATAACTTATATAAGATTCGTGAAGAAATAATACTAAACAACTTACAAAAGAAACAATAAAACTAAATAGTACAGATATTAAAAATGTTTTAAGTATTGGGTTCATTATTTTTTATCTCTCAACTTGAATGTCCACGTAAATTGAAATTCTGAAACAACATCTCCTTCCTCGTCTACGCCTCTACTTGTCACATTTAGCGATACACCTTTCTTGGTTTCGATCGCTTCTTTTATAGCTGCATCTATTTTTTCTCCATCTTCGCAAGTAAACACAATTTTACCAATAGCTTTCTTCAAATACTTCGATTGCATTCCCAAAACCAGCATCGAAATATCTTCTCCAGATTTCGAAATCTTAGCATTTGCCATCAAACCAGAAGAAAATTCTGCCGCCATTCCTTGCACTGCCCAAAACATACTTTTGAATGGATTTTGATTAAGGAATCCATATTTTACTCGTGTCGAAACTTTATTTTCTTCCCACGACTCCAAACGAACACCCGCAATCCATGCAATCGGAATTTGAGTGGTCAATATATTTTTAAAAAGTTCTTTGTTCATCTTACTAATTGATCAAAAGGGTTAATAGGAATAAATGTAAATGTTTTATTTGACTTATTTTCTATAATTATAGTTGAATGTTCATCTAAAATAGAAAATAGTATCAAACTCCTTTTTCAGCGTAACAGAGAATTTCAATTTTCTTTTGATTTAGACATCGCTTAATCTCAGACTTAGACTTACATTTCTTTTCACATCTAAAATCATTAATCTGTAATCTTCCCCTCAAACCAAATACTTTTTATATTTTACATAGTACAATTCCAAAAAATAGTTTGTTTTAGTTTAACATTTTCATTTTTAAAATAGTATTTTGCATAGATGAATGTTTTCTCTTATCATATCGCAAAGCTTAGCTATTTTCAAGCCTTTAAAATGGTACTCTTTCCTATGAAAACAAGTAAGATTATTGGATTAAGTCATTCCGAAACGATGTCTGCTATGAAATTAGGTTCGCCTATTTTTTCGAAAACGAGAATTTTTAACCAAACTATTGTTGTATTTGTGCAATGGGAAGATGAAAAATCTTTAGAAAACTTTCTAAAAAATAATTCTCGCGGAAAACTTTTAGCAAAAGGATGGCATATTCGATTAGATTTTTTGAGACAATGGGGAAGTATTTCTGGTTTTCAAATTCCAACAGAAAAAAATGACGATAATAATAAAAATGAGCCTGTTGTTGCGGTAACAATTGTACGAATGAAATATACAGAGATTCCTCGTTTTCTACGCTGGGGAAGACCTGTCGAAAAATTAGTTCGAGATCACAAAGGCACAACACTTTCGTTAGCTTCTATTCGATATCCTAATATTATTTCGACATTTTCTATTTGGAAATTTCAATCAGAAATGACGGATATGGTGAATGGACATAGCAAAATGCCTGATCCAAAAAGACATGCTAACGCAATGAAAGAGCGTAATCGAAAGGATTTTCATTTTGAATTTACAACACTTCGTTTTAAGCCAATATCAGAGCATGGACAATGAAATAATTGCAATTCTTTTCTTCCTAAAAACGAAAATATTTAGATGAATTTAGCTTTTACAATGCAGAAATTTCAGGATTGGTTTACGCAACAATGGGTAATTCTTTGGGGAAGAAAAATTAATCCAAACGATTATCCGTGGTTGATTGCTCCTTTCGGTGAATTGAACGGAATTGGTGAAGAATTTATGTATCAATTAGCGAAAAAAGAAAATTTAATTATCGTTCGAAATTCAACTTCAAAAGGATTATTAAGTTCTATTCATGAATTAAATTTAACTGATCATCAGCTCAGTAATCTATCAAAAAAAGTAATTGATTTTTATGAAACTACTGCAGATTATGATTTAGAATTTAATGTAAAATGGAATCCTTATTTTTCATTTTTTGGCTATTTGGTCAACCGTTTATTTAGTCAGCGAATTAATCAATTAAATATTCCAACCAAAAATATTGCACAATCCGAAGATTTGGTAAGTGAAATTATTACACTAAATCATCCGCAAAACAATGAAATTATTTATATCATTTGGTTGAGAAAATTCAAAAATTCAGGTAAAGTCATTTATTCGGGAATTTACGGAACCTGTACACTTCCTTCTGGTAAAACCTGTATCAAAGCTGTTTTTCCTTTACCAAAAGGCAATGCAACGGTAATTATGAAACCAAGTGTTGGTCTTGAAAATGAATTAATTTTAGATTCGAGAGGAAAACAATTTGGCGATGCTGGTTTCTACTTTTTATTGAATGATGCTAAACACAATTATTGGGCACAATTTATTTCTTCGTTTACCGATCAATTAATTGTAAAAGAAAAAGATAATCATTTACAAGCAATTCAAACCTTAAAGCTTTGGGGATGTAAAGTTTCGCAATTTATATATCGCATTCGGAAGAAAAAGTCGTTTCATAAAATTAAATGATTTTATTATACTCTTTATATATTAACGTTAAATTCCCAAAAACCAATCCCCTCCCCAAAAGCTTTTGTATTCTCAAAATCAAAATACTTTGTTTTGATTAAATCTATCTGCATTTCAAGCGGTAAATATATTGCCCATTTCGAAAAATCGAGCATTTCTTGTCCTTTTTCAAAAGCTAAAAGCATTTGAAGTTGCTTCTCTATTTCCTTCTTCTCAATACTTTTTAGAATATTTGTAAAATCATCAATAGAAAAAGATTCGTCAATAATCTCAATCGAACTTGATGATTCATCTACATGATTTTCAATCTTGTTTAAGGTCAAGAGAAAAGAAATAGTTCTGTTGATTTTTGAACTTGAAAAAGTATAAAATATTTTTGATTTTTCTTTTATCAAAACAGGTCGTTGTTTTTGAAGATTTTCAATTTTGAAAAATGAAAATTCTTTTCGCAATTCGGATAAAGCAAACCTGCTGTTTTCATCTGTAAAATCATAATCTGTTTTGGATGTAAGCACTTCAAACATTTTTTCTCTAATCTTTGAAGCTACATCTGCACTATTTCCGAAGAAAAGAGGTTTTTTACCATCATTTGTCGGAACAACTTCAACTTTTTTGGATTTAAAATCTACGTCAATTATTTTCCAAATTCGAGCTGATAGAAATACATTTTCGTTTACAATTAATTGAGGAGACAAAGGCAATTCCCCTATTTTATTACCAGAATTTACAACTTTCAAAAAAGTTTCTGTTTTAAAAAGTGAATAAAAATCTTTAGAGTTTACCAAAGGTTCTGCATCGATACCAAGAATAATTTCGTTCCCAATTTTTTCAAGAAAATCAATACCAATAAGGTGTGTTATTAACTCTAAAACTTCTTCCCTAGCAATATTTATAAATGCAGGATTGTTTTTTAATAGTTCAATTATTCCATTAATTTCAATTCCAGATATACCTTTAACGATGGATAATATTTGATGCAAGAGAACATCATAAGGCTTATCTGTAATAAAAACTGGTTCTATAAAATGTTCTTGATACAAAAACCAAGACGCCAAAGATTGTAAAAAGCTCCAAGAATCTGTTGAATAGAGAACCAAATTACTGGATTTCCCTTCTCGTCTTCCACTTCTCCCAATACGCTGTATTAGCGATGCAATACTGTGCGTAGCATCAATCTGAACTACTTTATCCACATTGCCAATATCAATTCCTAATTCTAACGTTGAAGTACAAGAAATGGTAAAATTTTGTTGATTTGTATTTTTTGCAAAAAACTCTACATATTCACGCATTTCTTTATCTACCGCCGAATGATGAGAAAAATAGTTCTGATGACCATCAACTCTCTCGGATATTTTTTTAAGCTTCACAGCAACTTCCTCTACTCGCCCTCTTGCGTTAGGAAAGACCAATGCTTTGCAATCTCTTGTCTCCTTATACAAATCTTTTAAAAGATCTAAAGGCAATTCCGTAGAATTGCAATCGAAATATCTGAAATCTGCATTGATAGGCTTTGGCGTAATATCTCTAATAATTTTGGTGTTGATTGGATCGCCAAAAAAACTTTTTAGTTCTTCATATTGATTAACGTCGCTTACTGTTGCAGAAAGCCCAACTACAGAGACTTTTTTGGAGCTTTTTTGTTGTAGTCTATATAACAAAGATTGCAGTTGCAAACCTCTATCTGAACCTAAAAAAATGTGAATTTCATCAATAACAATATATTCTAGAGAGGAAAAAAGTTGAACAACATTATGAGGTTTGTTGCAAAACATTGCTTCAATAGACTCTGGTGTAATGAGAAGAATTCCATTTGGATTTTTCAGAAGCTGTTCTTTTTTACCCTTACTAGCTTCGCCGTGCCATTTTGTTACGGAAATATCCAAATAATTGCAAAGTTGTTCTACTCGCAAAAACTGGTCATTAATCAAAGCTATTAATGGTGAAATGTACAAAACTTTTACACCAGGTTCTTTAAAATTTACTTTTGATAAAATGGGAAGAAAAGCCGCTTCCGTTTTACCAGAAGCGGTTCTTGATATTAATACGTAATTGTTATCCGTAGAAGTAATTCTCTGAATAGCAGCCTCCTGAATCGGTCGAAAACTATCCCAGCGTTTATCTCTTATGTACTTTCGGATGGGCTCAGAAAGTAATTCGTAAGTCGTCATATTTCTTCGATTGAATCTAAAGCAACAAGGTCGTTTGGTCTCTCGTCGGAAATTTCGATTTCTCCAAATAGTTTTCTTTTATCAATTTCAGGATTTTGACGAATGATGTTGAGAATATTTAGAAAATCTCGAATTACTTCACGAGGTGTCAAAAACTCGGAAGCTCCAGGTTTATTAAACATTTCTTCCATAAATGAAGTAATATCTTCATCAGAAACATTTAATTCTGTTTTATAATTCAAATCAAAAATGGATTTCAGTTTCGTTAATAAAACAAAAATTTCATTGTGATTTAAAGGCTTTAATTTAATGACAGGTTGTGCAAAATCTCTTATTTCTAAAGTTTCAAATTTATTGGGTTCCAAACGAGATTTTAAAGCTTGATAACTAAACAAACCTCGTCTTTCATTTTCAAGAAAATCTCCAGTTCCTGCAAAATTCACAAAGAAATTAGAAACCTTCCCTTGGAAACAATCATTATAAATAGAAAGAATTTTTTCATAGTTTTTTTCTCTCGCTGCCGAAGTTGTAATCTTGTATAAATTGATAGCTTCGTCCAGATTTATCATAAATCCGCTGTAACCCATACTCACAAACAGTTTGCAGAAATTTTTGAGCATATCGTAATAATTGGAATCGTTGATTATCTCTCGAACTCCAAGATCTTGTCGGGCTTCTGTTTTGGTTTTGTATTCGCCTTTCAACCATTTTAAGGCATTTCGGCGAAGATACTCGTCACCTTTTATGTAACCTTCATAGTATTTGATAATTACCGAAGCAAAATCGAAACCTCCGACTTCTGTAATCTCGTTAACGGTTTTCATTATTGCATTTTGTACTAATGGCAAATATTGATCGTTACGAATATCTGATAGAGAAATATTTTGTTCTTCACTTACTTTTGTGATAACTTGTTCTATCCATTTTTCTAAAAGCGTTGGCAAAGCACCACCTTCTGGCTTTGTTTGGATGGCAATATTATCCATAATTGCGGCATACAACAAAACACTTTTTCCATCATTTGCATAAATTCTATTTTCTGGAGTAAAATCGGCATTGGCAACAACAAATTTTTGTTTTAACGCCACCGTATTTAGCAAATGAAGCATAAAAGATTTTCCGCTTCCAAAATCTCCGATCCAAAATTTAGCAAGACTATGACCGTTTTTCACATCTTCTAAAGAACTGATAAAGGCATTAATTTCTTCGGAACGCCCAACGGTAATATGTTGAACGCCTATTTTAGGAACAACACCACTTATTAAAGAATTAATAATTGAGGTTACTTCTTTGGGTTTAATATTGTCAATCATTTAATAATAGTTTTTTGTAATAATCTGGGTAAATAGTGTAATAATCATCATCTTCTTCAATCAAAACATCATCGAGCATTTCAAAACATTTATCGTTGATAGCATCAATGGTAGAATTGAGAAATAAATTTTTAGATTTAATAAAATCTTCAAGCTCATTTTGAATCATTGAATAGCTTGATTTTTCAAACAATTCCAAAATATTGACTTGAATATCTGATAATTGAAGATCATCCTTAAACTTGAATGAGTTAATCTCTTCATTCGTAACTTCTGGAAGAATAAATTCTTTGGTTAAAGTTTGCTCTGTTACAGTAATTTCTATCGATTCCTCGTCACTAAGGTACTCCTCTAGCAATTCAACAGTTAACGAATCTTGCTTTTGTATATCAGCAATTGCACTTCTATCGATACTAATTTTCTTTCTTTTGGGCTCAAATATTTTCGAAATATTACCAAGTACTTCTGTCAAATTTCTGTTATTGATAAAACTCTTAATCAACTGAACAAAATTATCAACTTCATCTTGATTTTTAAATAATTGTTTCTGCGTTGATTTTGGAAATTGTTTGTTCTCAAATTTTGCTGAAATAATATCTTTATCCAAATATTTAAAATACAATTCTAACGCAACAACTTTATCAAAATCGGCAATAAATTTTGCTGCCTCAAAATAGATATGACTTGCAGACGGATTCTTTTCATTAATATCAACTAAACGATCAATTTCCCAATTAAATCCTATAATATTTGAATAATGTTTTATAACATCATCAAATTTGATTTTCCATCTATTGGTATTCGTTTCATTTAAAATAATATTGGTTTTGGAATCCGCATCTAAGATTTTCGCTTGATCTTCTATCAAAAAATCAGATAATTTTGAAAGAATTTTCTTTTCATGCAATCTTATAATATCTGGATTTTGATAATCAAGATTTGTATTTATTTTTCGCTTAATTCCGTAAACTTCTCTTACTGTATTCTCACAATATTTTAATATTTGTTGGAGAATTTCTGTTTTAATCGTTTCGATGGTATAAACGTAGTTAAGACTTTCTTTTCGGTAGTTGTATTTATTAACGATGATAATCTCTGAAATTTCATCGATAACATTAGAATATGTTTTGTTAACAGGTACACATTTTTCTAAGAGAAAATCATAAGCTCTAAAAAATTGTTTTAAAATCTGAATTCTACAAAAAATGATTTCATTAAAAACATTATCTGCAAAGTTTATCTTATTTAATAATTCAATTTGATTGGAATCTAAATTCAATCTTTTTGAAAATTTGTCACCTAATTTCCAATAAAAATCGTTGCTTGAATTTTCAAATTCATTTTCATCAAAGCGAGGTAACGGCATAGGATTTTGTCCTGAAACATCTATGATTGATGAATCATTATTCATATTTGAAGAAGTAGAATTTTCATTCATTAAATAGAAAATTAGGGTTCATTATTTTAGAAGAAAAAAGCATTCGCATTAATAAATTACCAATGTAAAATAACAATGCAAATGCTTTTGTATAAAGATATTTGTTATGCTTTCGCTACGTCCTCATCATCTTTATCCTTATCTGGAAACATGATAGAGGCAATAACTGACAACACCAAAATACCACCAACAATACCTAAAGATACTGGCGATGGAATATGGAACCATGGTGAAATAAGCATTTTTACACCAATAAAGCTCAAAATAATTGCCAATCCATAAGGTAATTTACTGAACATATGGATAAAGTTAGATAGTAAGAAATATAACGATCTAAGCCCTAAAATTGCAAAAATATTGGAAGTGTAAAGGATAAATGGATCTTTCGAAATAGCAAAGATTGCAGGAATAGAATCCACGGCAAATAAAACATCTGTAAATTCGATTACTGCAACAACAACTAACAGCGGCGTTGCCATTCTAATTCCATTTTGAACTGTAAAGAATTTATCGCCATCATAATTGTCTGCAACTTTGTAGAATCTTTTTACCAAACGTGCACCTGCAGTTTCGCTGAAATCTTCCTCATCGTCGTCGTCTCCACCGCCCCAAGATTTGATACCAGCGTAAACCAAGAACAATCCAAATAACGTCATTACAACATTAATACGAACTGGCGTTCCGAAGATTACCCACTCTGGCAAATAGGTTAGGTTGATGATTCCGACACCAGCAAAAATGAAGATTGCGCGGAATATCAAGGCGCCAATAATTCCCCAAAACAGAACTTTATGATGCAAATGTCTTGGAACTTTGAAGAATCCAAATACTAAAATAAATACAAAGAGATTGTCAACAGAAAGTGCCTTCTCAATCCAATACGCTGCTTGGAATTGGGTGAATTTTTCTATCGCTAAATCATGTCCACCTGCGTCTTGGTTAAATACCCAATAGACAACTCCAGAAAACACCATTGCCAATGAAATCCAAACAATTGTCCAAATTGTTGCTTCCTTAGAAGAAACTTCATGCGCTTTTTTGTTAAATACTCCTAGGTCTAATAATAGCATCACAATTACTACGATAGCAAAGCCAATTACTAAACCGGGATGCAAATCGATAATACTTTTATCCATAGTTTAAATTTATTTATTTGTTAAAGTTATATACATTAATCGCCCTCCATCTTCATCGGAAAGCATTATTTTTTTCCCATCAGTTAACTCCACCATCGAGTTGATAGGAATTAGTTTATTCTCGGTTACATCTTTCATATTGGGCAGACTTTGGTTTACCAAGACCCATCTATTTTGATAAAATGTAAAATATCCGACTGGTTTTTTATCTATATCTGTTAAGCTTTCGTTTCTGATTACTTTTCTTGAAACATGCCATTTGAAAAGATATTGATTGTGATAGACCATTAAACGATGATTTTCAGGCTTCCAAACATCATCTTTGAATTTGTAATATAAATCCACAACTGGTAAAGTTCCTTTATGAGGCGTACCACAGAACGGACATTTCGGCTTTGATGTGTTATCGAAAACATACCATTTTTCATCACATTGAGGATTACTACAAGGTTGTATAAGATCTACAGTTTTCAATAAAGCGGTTTCCCATTCATTCGCAATTGGACGAAGCATTGGGTTATGAAGTCCATCAATAAAAGCACGCTTAAACAAAGCTTCCAAATAAGGACCAGTTGCTGAAAAAGGAATCTTATTGGGATCTCCCCAAAATAAATTCCATTTTTTTAGATGATCAACTTTTACACGATTGGTAGAATCTGTAGGATTTTCAACAAAAATTGCTTTTTCTCCCATAGATAAAACCTCATCTTTCTCGGAATCTAAATCCCAAATTTTACCGCCTCTCAAAGGATGTCTTCTCAATAAATACATATAGATTAAGACTGCCAATGCATGCAAATCTGTTTTTTGATTTGGTAAAATTCTGTTCGGATCGTTAAGAGGTAAATGTTTGGTTTTCAATACTTCAGGAGCAATAAAGTCTGCCGTACCAATAACTTCCGGAGGAAACATCCCCGGAACAACCAATCCGTCAATATCTATAATAGCAGCAGATTTAGAAACAGGATCTACCAAAACATTGTTGTACGAAAGATCAGAATGTGCTAATCCCATTTGGTGCATCTTTTTTACACCTCTGGAAATGTTAATTCCGATTTGGAAGTAACTTAACCAATCACCTAATTCCGATTTATCTAAAGCTAAAGGATATTGTTTATTACGAAAAGATGGCGTGGTAAACCACTTTCCTACCTTTTCTCCTCCTTTTATCATTTCATTGGAAGCATATCCTTTTTTAAAGAAAAACTTTGAATTGTAAATTGGAACAATTACGCCTGTTTTTCCATCTTTTTCAACAGCATCATAAGGCCATCTAAAAATTTCGTCCAAGAAATAATCAGAACTACTTCCGTTCTTAATATTGTCTAAATATAGTTTTACAATCCTCTTTATACGCTCTTTTTGATTAAAATCTAAAGCATCTCTAAAAAAGGCAACCACATATTGTCGATTAGGAGCAAAATAAACATCTTTAACCCCTCCTCTTTTAGGATTGCCATCATCTACAAATTCGTAGGATTTTGTAGGATCGATAACAGAATTAACTTTTATAACACTCATAATATTAATATATTATCGCTAATGTTCTATCATCATGATTTCCTTTGCTCCAGAAATCCATCCAATTAGAAAGTTGTGCTTCGATTTCTGAATCATTTGCAAAATCAACCTGAATTCTGTCTTCATTTTCGCCGTTCAAATCTCTTAAAAAATTTTTCCAACTTTCCATATTTTCAAGTTTGCTTTCTACAACAAATTTTGGATCATAAATACCATCTGTCATTAGAACTAATTTTGAAAAATCTTTAAAACAATTAATTCCAAAACGATTAACCATATCTGGTCTACTAAAAATTTCTGGCATTGTAATAAAACGTGTTCCTCCACCAAACTCGCCAACATCAAGAAAATTAAGCAATTTTACATCGGTATCTTCATTCAGTAAAATATTAATTGGGCAATCGCCAACGCCAAAAGAAAGTACAACATATCCAAACTCAAATTTTTTAACCAAAGTAAAAATGAGCGTAGTATGTATATCTTTCAATGTAGCACCTTCAGAAGTAGCAAATGCTTCCAAATCTGCATGAAGTTTTTTAACTCTTGTGTATAATGAATTTATAATAAAACTTTTACTACTTAATTTCGCATTCGCCGATTCGTTTGTAGTGCTATTTTCCTCAGAAACAACTTGTTCCGCTTCTTTATTCTCAGTTGAATTAGTTGAGTCGTTTTCTTCAGTGATTATTGATTTTCCTGAATCATTATCTTCTGAATAAAAATTTTGAACTTCTTTGGATAAAGTATTCAAGAAAGATTCATCTTCAAAGCTTTTAACGATATTTTCTGTTGCAAATTGTGAACCAGCACGTGCTAATCTTGCCGAACCAGCACCATCTGCAACGGCAATTATACTCCAACCATCTGCAAGGCTTTTAACTGCGAAATCATCATCACGAAATGTTCCTTCGTGTGCATGAGAACGTCCTCTTTTTGACGAAATAACAATCTTTTTATCTAAAAAATCTGATTTATACGTAACATTATCTTCCTTCGCAAATCGACTATCTTTCGGGCTTGGTTTATTCAACCATAAATCTTTTGGATCTGCATTCACTATAAATGGTACAACTTTAATATCCGTCGTCATATTGTCGTCATTTATACTAAAAAACTCAATATGAATATCGATTTGGTTCGCATTGGTTGGTGTGCCAGAAATACATATTTTTTCAGGATCAAATTTTAAACCTACTTGTTCTAGATTATTAATATTCGTAATTCTGATTGCTGGAAACTGGTCTTGATTAAAACAAAAATTATATTCCTTTTTAACATTTGCATTCGGAATAGATAATTGACTATCTATAAACTCTTCCTTTTCTTTATACATATTGAATATTTGAAGTATTTGGTACTTTAGATCAGAAATTGATTTAGAAATTTCATACACCTTAGCATTATCTCTTAATTTTGAAACTGTTGTTTCAACAATTTTAGAACTCTCAATATTATGATCTTTTAAAATTTCATTTAATAAACTCTCCATGTTTTAACCTAAAGTTCTATTAATATCAAAATCACCTTCTGCCATACCGTAATAACCATTATTACCACACCAAGGACAAGTTGCATGACCATCTCCAGATATACAATGAATTCCTCCACACTGACAAGTTGCTAATGCATAATTATTTCCACAAGAAGGACAACTAGGGTTTCCATAAATATCTTCTGTTGAAATTTTAATATTTGGCTTATTTGAACCTGAAAATTCTTGATAAGAATTTTCATCAATTTTATATGCACCAACAATTTTGAAATACGAAGATAATATATCCATAAAGCCAGAATTTTTAAATTCTTTTTTGTATTTAATTAAATATGACTTTTCAGAAGTAGAACATTTTCCTCTTAAAACAACAGTATTATCATCAGGAATTTCATGTTTTTTTGATAAATCAATTTTTTCTACAATTTCTGGGTTGGTCTTACTAAGATTAATGCCATCTGTGTTTGTATTGTTGATATTTTCACTTGTAGCTTTAATTGAAGCTGTTACCCATTTGAAAAATTCTTTATAAGCATTTACATCAGTATCGTTAAATAACAAAACTTGGTCTGATAGTTTTCCTAGTAAATTGTAATTTGTATTATCTCCAATTGATATAATAATCAGGTTGCATTTACCTTTATAATTTGTATTCCAGCTTTCAATCGCCTTATCTGTATTGTCTGTCGGAATACCATCCGTAAATAAGAACACAATTGGTTTCCAATCTCCTTTTTGTTCGTAAGTTGTTTTTACAACATCTTTATCAATAGAGTTCATTAATTCTTCCAAACCTTTTGAAAGAGACGTCCCACTTCCAATAGGAATTTTAGGAGGATAAAATGTAATCACGTCTTGTAATGGAGTAATTATTTTACTTTCGCCAGCAAATCCTATTATAGAAATCCATACAGTTTCTAAAGCATAAGGATCTGTTTTTAATTCTTTTATAATTGCAGCTATACCATCTTGAACTTGTTCAATAGGCTCTCCCACCATTGACTCAGATACGTCAATAAGGAAGTAAATAGGTAATCTTCTCATAGTTAGTATATCTTATTAAACAGCAATAATATTATTCAAATTTTTCTTATACATATCTTCAATGAAATTGTGAAAAGTATCTCCAACAAAACTTGATGCATGCCATTGGCAAAAATCAGAAAATGAAAAATTCATCAAATCATTAATTTGTAATACAATGCTACCAATCGATTTTAATTTTAATAAAGCTTCTCTAATATTAGTTTCCAATAATTTATTAAATACAATTTCATTTACAATCCAATATACAATTCCTATATCTTTATTATTTCCTTCTATCTTTTTATTCAAATAAGAAATTGTTTCCTTAAAGTTCAACTCAGAAGAATTATAAATATTAATTTTAGGAAATTCAAAATCTATTATATTAGTTAAAGGAACATGAAGATTTATTTCATGATTAAATGAAATTATACATATTTCAACAAACTCTAAAGTAAATGGATTCTTCAAGAATTTTGAAATTTCATTTTGTATCCAAATACGTATACTATCTATTGATTGTTCATTTAATTCATTTGAATTGGCAATAAGAATATAAATAGGTAATCTTCTCATAGTTAGTGTTTATTATACAATGATATTCAATTCACTTGGAGGTGGTGGAAGTGTCATTGCTTCACCAGTTCCTTGAGTCTTTCCTCCCATTTCAATAGAAGAACTTACCCACTGAAAGAATGTCGTTAATGTAGTAGCATCTGTTGTATCTAATTTTACAACATTATCTGTTAAATCTTGTAGGAAACTCACCTCAGCTTTAGGCCCTGCAGCACAACCTACAATTACTCCAAAATCAAGCGATTTAATTTTTGGAATAACCTCTCTATATTTTTGCAAATCTGATGGTTTTCCATCCGTAAAAACAAAAAGAAGAGGCTTCCAATCTCCTTTTCTTTCTGTTGATCCTTTAATAATTTCGCTATTTACCAAATTATAAACCATTTCCAAAGCTTCCCCAGTATGAGTGGGACCACTATCAGGACATTCTATTTCAACAGGATGAAAACTAGCTAAATCAGTTAAAGGAATAAGATTTTTAACTTCCCTATCATAAGTTATTACACTTATGTATAATGAATCCATTGCCTGCGGATCTGATCGCAACATACTAATTAAGCCATTAAAGCCATTATTTAGAGCTACAATTGGTTCACCTCGCATTGATCCAGAAGTATCTAACAGAAAATATGCTAATAATCTTCTATTCATAATTTATGATACTATTACCAGTTCTGACGGAGGTGGTGGAAGTTGATCCAAACCAGATAACTCAATACCTGTCTCTTCTACTTTTGTTGAAGTTGTAGAAATTGAAGCTGTCACCCACTGAAAAAATTTAGAAATAGTTTCAGAATCAGCATTATCTAAACGTACTACCGAATTTGTAATTTGTTTTAGGATATTGTCGTCTGCTCCTGTTCCTGCAGCACAACCAACAATTAAACCTTTATTAACTTGTTTTAATTTGTTAAAGCCAGATTGCCAATCATCTGTAGGTACACCATCTGTCATCAGAAAAGTTAAAGGTTTCCAATCTCCTTTCTGCTCAGTTGTTGTTTTGGTTATTTCGGTTTCCATTCTATCGGCTAATAAAGATAGAGCAGCTCCCAAAGATGTTGTGCTTTGCGCTTTTATATCAACCATTTGAAAAGAAGCCAAATCTGTAAGTGGAACGATTTGTTGTGCTTTGTCATCAAACGTGATAATGCTTACATATGCTGTTTCAATAGCTTGTGGATTTTGACGTAAAGAATGTAACATCATTTGTACGCCATTTTTTACGGCCTCAATTGGCTCTCCAGTCATTGATCCTGATGTGTCTAATAATAAGTATACTGGTAATCTTCTCATAATTTCTGAAGTTATTTGTAGTTTTGAATAATTCTTTGGATGGTTTGTACGAAAATTTTATCATCTGCTGGATCTCCAATTGCATCAAATTTCCATTCACTATTTTTTCTATATAATTTTCCTAAAATAAGAGCTCCTTTACCTGTATAACTAGAATCGGTTACAATATCATAATTAGAGTAAACACTATTTACACGCGTTGGAGTTCCTTCATACATTCTAATTTTAGCAAATGGAATTTGTGCAAAATCAAAATTTTGACCTTGATTAAGATAAATATTTAGAAAGAAAAAGATTTTATCTACATCCGAACTTACTTTATTAAGATCGACTGAGATAATTTCATTATCCAAGCCATCATCTCCTCCTACATCTCCTTGTCTATCATCACCACTATGACGAAGACCTCCATCTTTGGAAGATAATTTTCCTAACGGAAAGTTATTTTTAGAAAGCCAAGCATTATAATCTGGTGAATAAAGCCAATCTATCAAATCTCCATTAGCATTAAGCATGATGCAACTAAGATCTAAATCCACGTCTTCCACCACTTTTTTTGAGCCAAAACCCAAAAAGCCTGATTTAATTGTTTCAATTGCACCCCAGTTAACTCCAACACAGAAATTTGTTAAAGATTCTCCTGTACTTTTCCTTAAGTCAATTTTTTGACCTTTTTGTAAATTAATTGCCATTTTTTATAGTATTTTTAGTAGGTTTATTATTATAAATAATTATGTCGTACTGTTTCTACAGTTTCTTGTAATTTTCTATCACGTGTTGGTTCTCCAATAGCGTTGAATTTCCATTCACCATTTCTCTTATAAAAAACGCCCATAACCATAGATACATGTCCAGAAAAATTATCTCCTTTTGCAATATTGTAAGTCGCAAAAACTTCTGAAACTCTAGTTGGTGTTCCTTCATAAATTCTGATAGATGCAAACGGAATTGTTCCAAAATCCTGACCTTTGTAACTATTAAGAACAAATGCAACATGACTAACATTAGCACTTAATTTTGATAAATCTAAAGTGATAACTTCATTGTCCAAACCATCATCACCAGACATATCACCTGTCAAATCATCACCACTGTGTCTTACAGCCCCATCTTTAGATTTTAGTTGTCCAAAATACACTACATCCAAAGCATTTTTAGCATCATCATACAGAATACAACTTGCATCTAAATCAACCGCTTCTTTTTTTGTATTTCCTAACCATCCTTTCTTTTCGATTGCTCCCCAGTTTACACCTACACAAACATTTTGTAAAGTGCTTCCGTTCTCCTTTTTAAGGTTTATTCTTTGTCCTTTTTGTAAGTTAATTGCCATATTATTCTATTTTGTTATTTAGGTTTAAATTTAACATCGAATTGAGAATATTCATCTCTTCATCTACGTTGATTACTTGATTTAAAATTTCCTGTTTCTCAAGAGTTTCTCGATATTTTTTCAAAAGATCAATAATATCTTCAGGAAGTTCAGTTTTAATAGTTTCAATATTCGATTCTAATTCTTTATTTCGATTCAAAAGATCATCAACTATAGTTTTATTATTGGATACATTTGCTGTAGTATCTAACAGTTTTGCTATATCAGATGATAAAAAGTAAAATTCATTCGTTTGTAAGTTCCAAATAAAATTTTCTTCAATGTCTACTATTTTATATAGTTCAAACATTTGATTATTTACATTATATCCACAAACAAATCTTATCTTAAAATTATTTGCATTTAGTTTTCCGAGTAGTTTTCGTTCAATGTCATTATTTTCATATTCATAGTACTTGGTATCAGGAAGACTAAGTAAGTATTCTATTTTAGAAATCTTTCTATAATATTCCATTGCGTAATCATTTGCCAATTGACGAATTGAGTTTATCTTCAAATCAACTCTTTTATCCGTTAAATTATAATAAAATGCCCTCAAATAATCTGACATAAGGGCATTTTGATATTTTTTGTCTAACGCAAAATTTTTTACATTTTTATTTGAAACTGAATAGCTTTCAATATAATTTTCATTCGCTTCAATTTCTTTATATAGCGCAAGAATATTTGCTTCTTTTTGTTTTTTGATCTTTTCTAGTAAGACTATCAAGCTATCAGTATACTGAAGATGAAACAACTCTAATTTATTAATATCCAATTCATTTGGAGAATTGATATCAAAATAAGATTGAATGAGTTCAGTTTTAATAATAATATTGATAAGATCTACTTTATCAAAAAATTTACTTAGAAGTTTTAATTTTTGTACTCTTTTTTTACTTTTTTTTAATATCTCTTTATCTTGATCCAATTTTTAATTAAGAATTTTGAATTTGTTTTTTCAAAGTATCTTCAAGATTTTTCAACTCAACATCTAATTGTTGTCTAGATTGACTACCTTGCTGCTGAATTTGTTTAACTTCATTCAAAGTATTGATTAATGAGCTCGTCGTTTCTCTTAATGTATCTATAGAAACAATGGTTTGCTCGTTTGCTTTGGCAACATCAATGGTATTTTGCTGAAGTCTTTGTGCATTCTTTCTCAGAATTTCTTCAGTTGTTGATGATACTTTTTTCTGAACTTCAATATTTTGTTGTTGTCTGTACATGGCAACTGCCAATGTTAACTGATTCTTCCAAACAGGAAGTGTCGTCGTAAGAATTGTTTGTGCCTTTTCTGCAATAGAAACGTTATTATTCTGGATTAAACGAATCTGAGGTAAAGATTGCAAAATGATAAACCTTACAACTTTTAAATCAGCTAATCTTCTATCTAATCTATTGACAAAATCACGCTTATCCGAAATCTGATAGTCTTGATAATTTGCAGGATTAGCTTCCATCAATGCTAATTCTTCTGTAGACTTCTGATGTTTTATTGTTCCAGCAATAATGTAATCTTCAATTTGTTTTACAGACTCAATATTGCTTGTAAAAATAGTTTGAAGAACCGCATTATCTTTTGTAGAACTTATAATCCCAGCATTTACTTTATTGGAAATATCAGAAATATTATTGACTATTTTATCATATTTCACAAATAGAGTTTCGACAGAAGTCACCATGTTTTTTAGAAAAGGAATTTTCTTCAAGAATTTCTTCATCGAATTCCCTTCCAATTCATCTACATCAACATAATTAAGCTCTACAAGAAGCTTATTAATTAACTCCCCAACTTCTCCTGAATTAGATTTTCTTACATTATTTAAGAAAGAATCACTTTGATTAGCTAAAGAATTTTGAAGTTCTGAACCAAAGTTTATGATTGAATTAGGATTCTGCTCATCAATAGAATTTACCATTCCATCATACTTCTGAGCATCCAAAGTATTAATTTGAGCTAAGTCTACATTGCCGTTTTTATCAATAGCTTTGTTTGTAATTTCTAATTCCATTTTAATCAATATAAATGTTATATTATTGGTATAAACTTACATATTTAGCAAGTCCTTCTCTTTGTCCGTTTCCAACAGCTTCGAATTTCCATTCTCCATTACGCTCGTAGATTCTACCAAATTCAACTGCAGTTTCAATTGAAAAATCTTCATCTAATTCGTATTTCAATATTTCTTCATTTGTATCAGTATTGAAAACTCTGATAAATGAATTACGAACTTGTCCAAAATTTTGGCTTCTTGAATCTGCTTCATGAATAGTTACTACAACAATAATTTCTTTAACTCGAGAATCTATTCCTGTCAAATCTATTTTTATTTGCTCATCATCTCCGTCACCATCTCCTGTAAGATTATCACCTGTATGTGTAACAGATTTATCTGGAGTTTGTAAATTATTATAAAAAACGAAAAAATCGTCAGAAATAAGTTTTTTGTTTTCGTTTAAAACAAAAACAGAAGCGTCCAAATCAAAAGCTCCTCCAGTTGAAGAATTATTTGCATCCCAACCTAAACCGATTGTGAATTTTGGTGCGTTAATATTTTGTCTTTGTCCTTTTTGTAAGTTAATTGCCATTGTAAGTTATCTTTTAATTTAATAATATTTTGTTTGTACTCATCCACTTGATGATAGTTATTACTGATTGCTAAAAGCAACATTTGTTTTAACATTTGTTTTGAAAGATTTTGATAAATAAAATCAAAATCTTGTTCTTCCATCAACAGAATATACTTTGTTATTCTTGTATTAAAGCTAAAATGATCTGAATTCATTACATCTACCAAATCTTTAGCTGATTTTATTTTAAAGTAATTATAATGATTTTCTATTTTTGGATGAATCTCATTATTCATTAATTCAGCAAAATACACAAATATAAATTCACCATTTACATCATATTCTTTCAATATTTTGTCAACCGTTTTTTCATGGCTTCCTGTAATTTTTATATCATCTATAAAAATGCAAAACTTACCATCCACAAAACTTTTATCGATATAGTATGTATCATTAGAAATCAAAGTCATTCTTTCTTCGAAACTCATATTTCCATAATCTTGGACATATGTTTGCTTTCTATGGATTTTACCTTCTACACAAGCTGATTTTCCGTGCTCGAAAAGAAAATAATTAAGATGTTCTTTGAAATATGCGCACAAAAAGTTGGAAGCTGTAGGAATAGAATGATATGGACTTGGAAAAAGAATAATCTCTTTCTGATCTATAATTTCTTCTCCAAATTCTTTTATAAATCCATTAAATAAGTCTTCTGCAAAAATATGTGCAACTTCTGTATCTCCAAATTTAAACTTACTATATGCTGATTCATCAAATGGACAAGATGATTCGTTATGAATTTTATGTAAACTGTATCTTTTATTCATCATTAATTAAATTTCACCAAATCTGCTGCAAACCCATATGTTTTAGCTCCTTGATAATCTGCTATAGGATTATCTCCGATATGAATAATTTGTGATTTGGTTATAATTTTTATTTCCTGAGTGTTTTTGTAAAGATATTCAAATATTTCAAGATTAGGTTTAGAAATCCCTACTTCATCCGAAAAAATCATAAACGAAAAATAAGCATCAAGGTCTAGTTTTTTCAAGACTTTCCGAATAGAATCGCCATGAATAAAAGCTGTATTACTAAGAATACTTGCAGTTTTTCCTTTTGCTTTAATTTCACTTAAAAAATCATGAATATCTTCCCAAATAATAAAAGGTACATTTTCGACAAAAAGTTCATCTGATTTTTCAAAAAACAATTTTAAATCATCAATTGAAATATTTTGGATATCCTTCCCTAGTTTATCCAAAATTAACATAAACACCTCTTCTCGTTCGATATGATTTCCTGTTTTTTCAGATATTATATTAAATAAATTATCGTAATATCTAATCACAGAATCAATTTCATATGTGGTTTTATTTAATGAAAAATGTTCTTTGAGTAATTCAGTTCTTTGAGGTTTAAAATTTGGGTTTGACTTAATAACCGTCATCCATAAATCAAACGAAAAATGCTCAAAATTATCAATTTCTATCACTTATTTATTATATTTTACTTAGAGCCTGCCGCCCATTTCATTCCCCAATTGTACATTCTATCACAATCTCCATGTGAATTATGGAAACTTATTAATTTCTTTACTTGCATAGCAGTTGGTGAAATTAAAATTTCTGCAATAGCGCAAAACTTTTTATGATCGTTTTGTTGTCCCATCTGCACTTCGATATCTGGATTCCCAGGAACTTTTATAGTTACAACAGCATTTGTCTCCGCCCATCTTGCAACACCATCATAAATAAAACAATAAACTATAATACGTTTAATTTTATCTAAAGCCTGAGGATTTACAATTACATTCTCGCCAGAACCTGCTGATGCACCACGATCATCACCTGTATGCCAAATCCAAGGTTCATATGTATAACAACCTTGTCTTGTTTTTCTATCTCTTGGACCTCCTTGACCTTTAGAAAATTGCAAACCATCAATACAATTTTTACTTCCATCAGTCAATTCATAGAAAACACCAAGATCTAAGTCGATATCTTTATTACCTCCAAAAAGACCTGATAAAAAACCTCCATTCTTCGTTTTTTTCTCTTGAGACCAATTCAAGTTAATAACAATTTCCTTAGTAGAATGATCTCTTTTTGTTAAGTCAATCGAATGTGTATCACCAGATTTCTCAATTGTTACTTTTTGTAAATTAATTGCCATACAGCTTATTTAATGATTTGACCATTATAGTATTTTTCAAGAAAAAATCCTAAATCTGCTTTATATCCAATACCAGATGCTTCAAATTTCCACGCTCCATTTCTTTTATATAAACGCCCAAATTCAACACCTGTTTCAATTGAGAAGTCTTCATCTAATTCATATTTAGCAATTTCCTCACCTGAAGCATTATCAACAATGCGTATATAAGAATTTCTAACTTGTCCAAAGTTTTGTTTTCTATTTACAAAATCCTCTATAGTTACAACAAAAAGAATTTCTTCTACTCTAGAATCTACTTTACTTAAATCAACAATAATTGCTTCATCATCATCCCCGTCACTACTTTTTCCATCCGGATCATCACCCGTGTGAATTAGTCCATATTTTCCAGTACATCCTTTAGGGCAAGGATTTTCTCTACCATGCCCATTACTACAATAATTATTATAAAAAATAAAATGATTATCACTTACTAATTGTCTTGAAGAATCAATCATTATAGCAGAAGCATCTAAATCAAAATCATAACCAGTACCTTCATTAGGATCCCATCCTAAACCGATTGTCATTCTAGTTAAACCAATATCAATCTTTTGTCCCTTTTGTAAATTAATTGCCATAATTTTTTTAGTTTATTTATTAAAAATCTATTTTAAATTTTAAAAAAAGTAAATATATATAAATCTTTTATTTGAAAAATACGTAAAACCGTAAAGCAGTATTAAATTAAAGAAAAAATATATATTCTCTATTATCAACTTTTAAAATTTTAAGTTGAATTAAAAAAAACAATTGTAAAACCAAATAAAACCATTTCTTCACATAAATTTACAAATAGTTTTAATTAGCTTTATAAAATGAATCATTCAGAACTATTTTACAAAGTTGATATCGTTGTGATTAGAAGCCGTTCAATTATTAGACGAAATCTCAAAAGCTACCTATACAACATAGGTAAAAAGAAGATCATTCGATTTTAGAAATAACAAATTCACCGAAGAATTAGGACAAGAAGCCGTAGCAATTGTAGATAAACGTGTGAGAGAAGGCTTGCCCATTCAATGGGTGCAAATAGAGCTGGTGCAGCAATTGCAAGAGAAATAATTGCTTATTTAGGTGTGTAACTTTAACATTTATTTAATCAATGCATTTAGTATTAAACATTTACACGTAAAAACCTTACTAACAAATGGATAATTTATTTGATTAAAGTCTATTAAAAATTAAATTTTTTCATTATAAATAATCAATAATTTTATGAGTTCTATGATTTTAATTAGTGGAATTCACAATCCTAACGATTATATTTGTAAAAATTTAAAATTAGTAATGACAGCAGTAATCATTATCTTTGTTATACATTGGTATGCTTCTTTATTTTTCCAAACTTTTTTTCATCACCGATATGCATCACATGCAATGTTTACGATGTCAAGAGCTTGGGAAAAAATCTTTCACGTTTTAGCGTGGATTTTTCAAGGTTCATCTTATCTAAGTCCCTACACATACGGGGTAATGCACAGACATCACCATGCGTATGCAGACACAGAAAAAGATCCACATTCGCCACAATATGATCCAAATTTCTTTGCGATGATGTGGAGAACTCGTATTGTTTATAACGAAATTGACCACGATAAAACACAAGTTTTAGAAAAATTCAAAAAAGGCGTTCCTTCTTGGCGTTCTTGGGATAGATTTGCAGGAAATAATGCAGTACGTATGGCTTGGGTAATCATTTACATATTAATTTATGTTGCTGTTGATGCTCCACTTTGGACGTATTTTGTATTCATTCCAATGCAAGTTTTAATGAGTCCACTACATGGTGTAATCATCAACTGGTTTTCACACAAATTAGGTTACCGTAATTATGATGTTGGAGATACTTCGACAAACTTAATGCCGATTGACTGGTTAATGTGGGGAGAATGTTTACATAATAATCACCATAAATTTGGTGGACGTCCTAATTTCGCAGTTAAGAAATGGGAATTCGATCCAATGTATCCATGCATTTGGGCAATGAATAAACTGAATATCATTCAGTTCAAAAAAGGTAAATTAGACACCGATTATATGTAAAATGAAAGCGATTCAATAAATTGAATCGCTTTTTTTATTTCTTCTGATAAACAATACTCTCTATATATTTCTTGAAAAAGAGTTTTTGTTCGACGATTTTAAAATACGACATAAAACTTTGCTTCATTTGTGGTAATTGAGAAATATCCAAACCAATAACAATTCTAAAAAAGCTCAACATCACATTCGTTACACTTTTTTGCCAACCTTTCTGATTTTGTACAAAATCAACATAAAACCACAAACCTCCTACTTTCAAATACGAATTTAATTGACTAAATAATTCTTCTGCTTTGGATTGATTAAAATGATCAAACAAAAAAGTAGTCATCACAACATCATATTTTTTATCCGTTTCGAAATCAAAAATATCCGCAACAATAAAATTTATATTTAAGTTCGACGTTTTTTCTTTTTTCGCTAAATCAATCATTTTCGAAGAAAAATCAACATAATCTATATCCAATTTTAGATTTAACTTTTCTATTTCAGCGATAAATTTTCCCGCTCCTCCTCCAACCCACAAGATTTTATCATTCTCTTTCAAATGTTTTAAAATCACAAAATGAGCTTGATGTTGACGATTCAAAAAAATCAACTGGCTCAACGAATGATAATATGGCGCAATAAAATTGTAATTCATTATTCGAATAAAATTACGCTTAAAATTCCACAAATTGCTTTCAACAAAATCATTCCATCTATCGCAATTAAATAATATAAAATTGCTTTTGGACGATTGAGTTTAAATGCAAAAATAGCTAAACAAACAATTGGAATTAACATGAACAAAATGCGATGAAACGGCAATCCATACCATATTCCAAAAATTACAAAACTCAAAAACCCTAAGAATATTAAGGGTAAAATAATGCGGTTTAACGTAAAATGATAACCATATTTGACAACAAATGTTTTTAAATTTCGATTACTGTCATCTTCATAATCTTTCAAATCAAACAAAATCGCATTCACAACGCAATACATAAAGGTTTGAGAAAATAGAAAATAGAATTTTGCATCAATCACATAATGCGTTTCATTCTTCAACATCAAAAATAAAACAGGTAAAAAAACGGTTGTAATTGCCCAAGTCCAGCCAATTAAAAATGGCTTTAACAACATCGTTTTACGCAACGAAATACCTAATTTGAAATCATAATAACCAAAGGATAAAATTGTTGTAAAAGATAAGACAGTCAACCATTTCCAAGTTAATATTTCGTAATTCGGTAAACAATTTATCGCTAAAATAATTCCAGAAATTAATGCAATTACAGCTAAAATAGCAGTGTAAATATGAACAGATTTACGATGCGTAATGTAAAACTGAGTTCTGGGATTACTGGAAGATTTTAGTGTTTTTGGAATTCTGTAGGCGTACAAATAAAACAATACCGTAATGGTGCTAATAAAAGCATAATACGCAATCGAATTAAATGGTAAACCAATTTTGATATTCGTCTCGATATTGAGCGCAATAGAAAGTAGAATTAAAAAAAAATTGGAAAAAAAAATGTTTACGATAAATCGACTAATCACTTTTTTTTCCATTTTCCTAACAACTTAAACTTTGAAAAACTCTAGAATGACATTTTTATAGGTTTCGCCAATCGGAATTTCTTCTTCATTCAAATATAAGACTTTATTTTGAATTGATTTCACTTTTTTTATCGAAACAATATAAGATCGATGAACACGCACAAAAAGTTGATCGGGCAGTTTTTCTAAAATAGATTTCATCGATATTCGAGCCGTAATTCTTTTGCCATTTTCGAGGTGAATTTTTACATAATCGTCCAAACCTTCAATAAAATCAATTTCGTCGTAGGCGATTTTATTCAATTTGTAATCAGCTCGTATCGTCAAAAATTCTTTGTCTTCATTCAGTTTTTTATCCACTAAAATCAACACCGCTTTATTCACCGCTTCCTCAAATCTATCGTAATCTATCGGCTTCAACAAATAATCAATCGCCGCAACATTGAAACCATCAACCGCATATTCGGCAAAAGCTGTGGTAAAAATAACAGGAATTTTCTTGTCCATATTTTTGTAAAATTCCATTCCATTTGTACGCGAAATTTGAATATCCAAAAACATCAAATCGATTGGAAATTGATTGATATATTTCTGTGCATCTTTCAAATTGGAGAAGGTTTTTACTAACTCCAGATTTTCATTTCTAGAACAATAATTTTCTATTACCATCAATGCCAACGGCTCATCATCTATCGCAATTACTCTAATCATTCAAGAAAATTTTTAGTTCAACAATAAATTTAGATAAATCATCATTAATCGTTAATTTATAATGATTTGTATAAAAAAAATCTAATCTCTTTTTCGTATTCTTCAAACCAATTTCACTTTTTTCAGTTTCAGGATTCACCTCTTTCGAAATGGTATTTTCAACGTTTAAAAACAATGTTTGTTGCTCAACTTTTATCGAAATAATAACAGGTTGCGAGGCTTCATCAATCACACCATATTTGAATGCATTTTCGATAAAATTAATTAAAATTAATGGAGAAATTCTTAAATCGGCAGGATTTCCTTCAACTTCAAAAATAACAGATTCTTTGTGCGTTAATCTCAATTTTTGCAACTCAATATAATTCTTGATATAATCTAAATCTTGTTGCAAAGGCACAAAATCTTTGGAAGAATCTGAAACCACAAATCGCATCATTTTAGATAATTTCATCACCGCATCCGAAGCAGAATCCGATTTTTGAAGCGTTAAAGCATAAATATTATTCAACGTATTGAACAAAAAATGAGGATTAATTTGCGCTCTCAAATAAGCAATTTCCGACAATTGTTTCTCATTTTTCATTTCCTGAAAACGTTTATTTTGTCGAATAAAAAGCGAAACAATCGCCATCATCAAGAACATAATAATTTTCGGACTCCACATCATAAAATCGCGAGGTGGTTTTCGAGGCTCAAAACGATTAAAAGGCGGAGCTTTTGGAGGAACTTTGTTAAAATGAAACGCAAATTCTGGAACTTTATACACCACAAAAAAGAAAATGATGAGAATAACGATATAGAAAAAATAACGTTTCTGAAAATATAATTTTGGAATTAACACAAAATAATTCACCAAAAAGAACACTAACAATAAGATATTTTCAAAAAGCATTCGCTTGAAAAAACCTGTTTTGAAAATGGATTGATCACTCGAAAAATTTGGCGCAGCTATAAACGGAATCAACATAAAAATGATTGAAACTATGCTGAAAATAACGATTTCTCTCTTTGTAATTTTTACTTTATTCATCTTCTAATTCAATTGAAACAATAGAAAAATGCTGTCTATTTGGAATCATCAACGTTTTAATATTTACGTTTAATTCTTCATCCGAAGAAATTAAATAATGATTGTTCACTTCTCCAAAATAGAAATATTGTTTGGTGTAAAATGTAAGCGCAACCTTGTGATTTGCATGATTTTGATTAGATGAATTTATAACATCCAACTCGAAATCTACAAAGTTAAGATAGGTTTTGTTCAAATTATCTGTGATTTGATACAAATTTCCTTCCAATTGTTCGATATATGGGATCGCCGCCATTCCCACCAAATAATGCAATTGCGTTGCTTTTTTATTTTGACGCAACAATTCTCGAAAAGTTTCTACCTTATACGTTTCTTGCTGAAAAAGTTGTTCTTGCAAATAATACTCTTTGTACGTCGCATCAAAAACATATTTCTCCCAAATTGACGTTGTCGAAGCATCAATCACTAAACGATAAGCAAACTGAACTTTTTTAATTGTTTTCATCTTTTGGTTTTCTATCAAAAGGTGGTGGCATTCCTAGCCCTCCGCCCATTGGCTCTTTTGCTTCCTCTATATTTTCTGTAGAAATTACAATATTTGCTTCAATTGTATATCCTTTTTCTAAACTTCCGCTCACTTTTGCCAATTGATTTCCGTCTGTATCATCCGAAAAGACATTGTCATTCGCATTGTACGTATAACCTGTCAAACCTTTTGTATAACCATATTTTTTGGCTGAATTTACAATTTCTACAACAGAATTTTCACCTTCTGGAAAAGCAATTTGCGTTACTTTTATCGAAACGCCATTTGCATTGTAAATGTGCACATGGATATGCGTTGCACGACTTTCGTACCAACCTGGGAAAATAGAATTGAATTCAACATTTCCATTTTCATCAGTTACTTGTCTACCTCTCAAAAATTTATACGATTTATAATCGATTGGTTGCATACGCATTCCGCCATATTGTGAATAATTTCCATCTTTATCACAATGCCAAATATCAACAATCGCGCCTATTAAGGGTTGACAACTTTCATCAACATTGGTTACATTAATTTTGATTGTCACCTCTACTCCTGTTCGATCACCTTTTATATTTTTAGATAAAAAATCTTCTGGCTTTTTTGTAGGAAATGGACCTTCTGTTTCAGAGGCCCATAGTTCACAATCATTTACAACATTAGAGTCTTTGCAACTCATCAACACTTTTGGAACAATTAAACTTGCGCCCAATAAACCCAAACTATTTTTTATAAAATCTTTTCTTTCCATTTTGTAATGTATTTTTAGTATTAGTAATCAATCACCATTAACAAAGAATTTTCGCTCAACGATTCAAATTCTACGTGTTCATCTGACTTAATTTCCAATAAATCTCTGGATTCGATTAAACGATTATGAATCTCAAAAATTCCTGTTAACGAAATAATTAACCAATTTCTTTCAACTTTTTTCATTGGTATTTCTGATTCTCTTCTCAAATCAAATTTTCCTAAAAAAACATTAAACAAATCATGGCGAATAATTTTCTCTAAACGATTCTCTCTATCCAAATCAATTGGAACAATCATTTTAGCAATTTGCTGTTTTTCTTTTACCAAAAATAACGAATAGAAATACGAATAATCGTTGCTGTATTCACCTTCGACATCGATAATGGTTCCTTTGTCTAAATAATAAATAAACGATTGATTGACTTCAATTTTCCAATTAAAACCATTCATGTTCAAACGAATATTATTCATCAAAGGCAACAAAATCAAATAACCACTTTCCTTGATTACTTTTTGATAAGTACCTTGACCATTCACAGCAACATCATCAATAAAAGCAAAATCAGAAATAGAATTATCATCATTTAACGCATTAATTCTGATATATTTATTCTCAAATAAATTTCGATTCTCAGCTTTACACAACTTTATCATACTTCATATTATCTTGAAACAAATATAATTTATCATCTTAATTCGACTAAATTTTAGAGGTTAACCCAAGATTTTTGTAGGTTAATTGAATTATGATTCGATTTTATTTATCTTTAGCAATAGAATTTATACGATCAAACACAATAAAAATGATAAACAAAAAAGTAAACAGCATCGAAGAAGCACTGCAAGGTGTAGAAAGCGGAATGACGCTGGCTGTTGGAGGCTTTGGACTTTCTGGAATTCCTGAAAATCTTATTCAAGGTTTAGTGGACAAAAAAATCAATAATCTTACGTGTATCAGTAATAATGCTGGTGTAGATGATTTTGGTTTGGGATTATTATTACAAGGACGACAAATCAAAAAAATGATTTCTTCTTATGTTGGAGAAAATGCAGAATTTGAACGTCAAATGCTTTCAGGTGAATTAGAGGTTGAATTGATTCCGCAAGGAACTTTAGCTACTCGCTTAATGGCTGCTGGTTATGGAATGCCTGCAATTTTTACGCCTGCTGGAGTTGGAACTGAAGTCGCTGAAGGAAAAGAAATCAGAAAATTTACCTTTCACGGAATCGAAAAAGAATATTTGTTAGAATATGCTTTCGAGCCTGATTTTGCAATTGTAAAAGCGTGGAAAGGTGATACAGCGGGGAATTTAGTTTTCCGTGGTGCAACAGCAAATTTCAATCATCCAGCTGCTATGTGTGGAAAAATTACGATTGCCGAAGTGGAAGAATTGGTAGAAATTGGAGAATTAGATCCAAATCAAATTCATACGCCTGGCGTTTATGTCAATCGAATTATTCAAGGTGCGAAATACGAGAAACGTATCGAAAATAGAACTGTTCAACCTAAATCATAAGAAAAAATGTTAGATAAAAATGGAATTGCAAAACGTATTGCAAAAGAAGTACAAGACGGATTTTATGTGAATTTAGGGATTGGAATTCCGACGTTGGTTGCCAATTATATTCCCGAAAATGTAAATGTTGTTTTACAATCAGAAAATGGATTGTTAGGAATGGGACCTTTCCCTATCGAAGGTGAAGAGGATCCTGATTTTATCAATGCGGGTAAACAAACGATTACAACTTTACCAGGTTCAGTTTTCTTTGATTCGGCAATGAGTTTTGGAATGATTCGCGCACGAAAAATCAATTTAACAATTCTTGGTGCAATGGAAGTTTCGGAAAATGGTGATATTGCCAACTGGAAAATTCCTGGAAAAATGGTGAAAGGAATGGGAGGCGCAATGGATTTGGTTGCTTCGGCTGATAATATTATTGTAGCGATGCAACATGTGAACAAAGCTGGAGAATCTAAACTTCTGAAAGAATGTACACTTCCTTTGACTGGAATAAAATGTGTCAAAAAAATCGTGACTGAATTAGCTGTTTTAGAAGTTTTACCAGAAGGTGGTTTCAAATTATTAGAGCGAGCACCAGGAATTTCTGTGGAAGACATCAAAAATGCAACTGAAGGAAAATTAATTATTGAAGGAGAAATTCCCGAAATGATTTTATAAAAAATAAAGATTCGAAAGGAAAGTTAAAAAGCTTTCCTTTTTTTATGCTCGATTTGTTTAACTTTATTCAAATTAATACTTAAAAATCGATGCAAACAAAATTAGTAATCGCTCTACTTTCACTCAATTCTCTTGCTTTTGCGCAGCAACAGAATTTAGTAAAATATGTCAATCCCATGATTGGAACAGAAAAAATGGGACATACTTTCCCTGGCGCAACTGTTCCTTTTGGCGCTGTTCAATTAAGCCCAGAAACAGATTCTATTCCTTATGCTATCAACCACAAATACAATCCAAAAGTTTATAATTATTGTGCGGGTTATCGTTTTGAAGATAAAACAATAACAGGATTTAGTCATACACATTTTAATGGAACAGGACATTCTGATTTGGGTGATTTCTTAATTATGCCAACCGTTGGAAAATTAAAATTAAATCCCGGAACTGCTCAAAATCCTGATAGCGGTTATCGTTCTCGATTTTCGCATCAAAACGAAACTGCCGAAACTGGATATTACAAAGTCAAATTGGATGATTATAATATTTGGGCAGAAATGACCGCTTCTACTCGAGTTGGTTTTCATCAATATACATTTCCAAAATCGATTGATTCGCATATTATTTTGGATTTGAATGCTGGAATTTATAATTATGATGACAAAAATACATGGACGTATGTTCGCGTGGTGAATGACACATTGATTACGGGTTATAGACAAACACGAGGTTGGGCAAGAAATAGAACGGTTTATTTTGCGATGACTTTTTCAAAACCATTTAAAAATTATGGACAGAAAAATGAAGACGGACAAGTTGATTACAAAGGTTTTTGGCGTAAATGGAACGAAACTCAGAATTTTCCATTAATCGAAGGAAAAAAGATCAAAATGTATTTCGATTTTGATACAGAAAAAGATGAAAAAGTAAAAATCAAATTTGCGATTTCTCCAGTCAGTCAAACCAATGCGTTAGAAAATCTGACAACAGAAATTCCACATTGGAATTTTGAACAAGTGCGTAACGAAGCAAAAGAAAATTGGAACAAGGAATTGAATCGAATTCAGATTAAAGCTTCAGAAAATGATAAAATAAATTTCTATACAGCGATGTATCATACCTTCATCAATCCGACAACTTATATGGATGTGAATGGGCAGTACAAAGGTTTGGATCAAGAAATTCATCAAGCCAAAGATTTTACAAATTACACCACTTTTTCGCTTTGGGATACCTATCGTGCATTGCATCCGTTGTTCAATATCATTCAGCCAAAACGCAACAATGATATGGTAAAATCGATGATGAAACATTATGAGCAAAATCCAATCAAAATGTTGCCAATTTGGTCGCATTATGCCAACGAAAACTGGTGTATGAGCGGTTATCATTCGGTTACAGTTGTTGCAGATGCGATTGTAAAAGGTGTTTATAACGAAGATGCAAATGCTGCTTTGGACGCGTGTATTGTTACGGCAAATAAACGTGATTATGAAGGAATTGGCGATTATATCGACAAAGGTTATATTCCAGCTGAGAAAAATGGTACATCAATTTCGAATACGTTAGAATATGCTTTCGATGATTGGTCGATTGCGCAAGCTGCAAAAAAATTGAATCGAATGGATGTATATGAAACATTTATGAAGCGTTCTGAGAATTGGAAAAACAATTACGATTCTTCGGTTGGATTTATGCGTCCTCGTTTAGCGGATGGAAGTTTCAAGAAAGAATTTGATCCATTGAATACACATGGACAAGGTTTTATTGAAGGAAATTCGTGGAATTTTAGCTTTTTTGTTCCTCAAAATCCAAATGGATTAATTGAAGCAATGGGTGGAAAAAAGAAGTTTGGAGCAAAATTGGACAAATTATTTACGATGCATTTGCCTGACGAATATTTTGCGGAAACAGAAGACATTACGCGTGAAGGAATAATTGGAGGTTATGTTCATGGAAATGAGCCGGCACACCACGTTGCGTATTTGTATAATTGGGCGGGACAAGCGTGGAAAACACAAGAAAAAATCAGAATGATTTTGGATATGCAATACAAGCCAACGCCTGATGGTTTGGGTGGAAATGATGATACTGGACAAATGAGTGCATGGTATATTTTTAGTGCTTTAGGTTTTTATCCTGTTCAGCAAGGATCGACAGATTACGCAATTGGGAGTCCTTTGGTAGATCATGCTATATTGAATTTAGAGAATGGAAAACAATTTGAAATTGAAGTGAAAAATCAATCGAAGAAGAATGTTTACATCCAAAAAATAGAACTTAATGGAAAGTCTTACTCTTCGTTCAATTTAAATCATTTTGATATTGTGAATGGTGGAAAAATCATTTTTTATATGAGTGACAAACCTAAAAAATAAACGTTAAATATTTTATAATTAAATAAATAAGTTTGACTACTTGAAGAATAATGATTAATTTGAATCAAATTAAAAACCTAAAAAATGGCTAAAAAGGCAAAAAAAGAAGAAAATCATTTACAAGTTTTAGTGGATAAATTAAAAGATCCAAAACATAAACAATTAGTTCAAACGAATCGTTTAAAGAAAAAACGTCGCAATAACGCAAAAAATTAAGCATAAAAAAACCTCCAAAATTTGGAGGTTTTTGCTTTTTAATATTTTATAAAATTCCCATCAATTCTACTTCAAAAATCATGGTAGAATATGGTCCTAATTCTTTTGAAATTTCGCGATCTTTATAACCAATTTCTGGTTTTACAACAAATCTAAATTTACTTCCAACTGGCATTAATTGTACTCCTTCCGCCCAACCTTTTATTACATTTTCCAAAGGAAAAGCGGCTGGCTTCTTACGTTGAACCGAGCTATCAAAAACTTCACCTTTGATATTTGTTCCATGATAATGACACAAAACGGTATCGGATAAAGTTGGCTTCACTCCTTCGCCCAATGTGATTATTTCGTACAATAATCCACTTTCAGTTTCGGTTACACCTTCTTTCAATTTATATTCTTCTCGAAAAGCTAAACCTTCAGTTTTATTCTTTTCAATCAATTCTTGTTTGCGTTTTAGTAATAATTCAGCTACTCCCATACCGCAAATTTAAAAGGAATATTTTTAATTATAGTATATTAATGATTTCTACAAATTAGTTTACTTTTAATAAAACAATACAACTAAATGAAAAAGACAATTTTCACTTTACTTTTTACTATTATTTCAATTACTATTTTCGGGCAGAATATCGTAAAAGAGATTCCATTTCGATTAACAAAATACAACAATATTTTAGTACCAGTTATTATCAATCAAAAAGATACGGTGCAATTGATGTTACATACAGGCTCTGATTATATTACAATTATTGAAGATTCGTATAAAAAAATGAAATCTATTTCGATTTCTGATACCTTAAACAATGTGACATCTTGGGCTGGATATTCGGATATGAAAATGAGTCAAAGCAATGTAATTAAATTTGGTAATGAAGAGTTCAGCAAAATTCCAATTTTTATTGACAAACAATCTGGACATGAGAGTGATGGAAAAATTGGTTTGAAATTTTTTGAAGGAAAATATTTCGAAATCAATTTTGATGAAAACAAGTTATATGTCTATGATAAAGCTCCTACCAAACTAAAAAAGTATACAAAATTAAATTCGAGATATTCTCAAGAAACACTGTATATAAAAGCTTTTCCATTTATTGACAAAAAACCGATTGAAACAGAATTTATGATTCACACAGGTTTTTCTGGTGCATTGATGATTTCAGATGATTTTGTAAAAGAATATAAATTATTAGAAAAATTTGAAATTATTGGAGAATCAAAACTAAATGATGCTGCTGGTAATGTAATACTTTCCAAAAAATCAATTTTACCTAATTTCGAATTGGCAAATCAAACATTCAAAAATGTACCAATGTCATTTTTTGATAGTACAATAAAAATTCAACACAAAAATATTATGGGTGGCGATTTGATTAAACGTTTCAATCTAATTCTCAATCCAGAAAAAGATATTTTATATGTAAAGAAAAGTAAATATTATAAAGACGAGTATTTTAAATTATAAAAAAAATCCACTTCATTTTGAAGTGGATTTTTTTATAAACTATATTGTATTCTTATTTTGCTTTGAATTTGTTAATCGCGTTAATCGTAAATTCTGATAAAACTAATTCACCCGAAATTTTTGCACGCTCGATTAATAACTCATCCCAATTTTCTGTTCCTTCCCAAGAAACACGTTTCAAATGTTTCATTGCTTCTGGATTTGAATTAGCTAATTTTTTAGCTAAAATATCGATGCCTTCATCCATTTCAACTGCATTTGCATAAACTTCTGCATACAAACCTTTTTCTTTCGCCCATTCAGCCGACTGAAATTCAGTTGCATTAATCGCCATTTGTGTAAAAGCAGAATTTCCAACTTTACGTTCTACAGCAGGTCCAACTACAAACGGTCCGATACCAACTGCTAATTCTGATAACTTTACAGACGCAAATTCTGTTGCAAAAGTATAATCTGCTGCCGAAGCAATTCCAACTCCACCTCCGACTGCTTTACCTTGAATACGTGCTAAAACAAATTTTGGTGCTTTGCGAATTGCGTTGATAACATGTGCAAATCCTGAGAAAAATTCTAGACCAGTTTCACGATCTTTGATTGAAATTAATTCGTCAAAAGATGCACCAGCACAGAATGTTCTATCTCCAGCACTTTTTAAAACAATAACTTTTACTTCGTCATCGTTTCCTAATTTTTCAATTTCTGTTGCTAAATTTCTTAATTGAGAACCTGGCATTGAATTACTTTGCGGGTGAAAGAATTCAATTGTACCAATTCCATTTTGTATATCTGATTTTACGTATGCTTCCATATCTAATTTGATAATTTTTTTTAATGTGGTAATGAGCAAATTTAACTAATAAATTATTCATTATATGTTTAATTGTTTGAATCAAAACAATTAATAATTTGAGATGCTTCGACATGCTCAGCATGACAAATATTTCACGTAATTTTTCAATTTGAAAATGATTCTAAATCATCTTCTCATTAACAAATTACCACATTCTCACATTATATTAATCTTGATTTAATTTTTTAACCATTGTTAAAATTGTTGCAATACCAACTGTTTCTCCCGTTTCGTCGTAAATATCAACCAACCAACGAACAATTCCTTTTGCCACATCGTTTTCATCTTTTTTCTCTTGATCGATTTTTTCTTTACACGTAAAACGCACTCCAATTGTAGAACCTGGATATACAGGCTTCACAAAACGACATTCATCTAAACCATAGTTTAATAAAACTGGACCTTTTTTCGCTAAAACAAATAAACCTGCCGCTTTAGACAATAAATAGTATCCGTGAGCAACATTACGCTCAAAAATAGTTCCTTCTAAAGAAGTTGCGTCAACATGTGCATAGAAATTATCCCCAGATAAATCTGCAAATGCATTAATATCTGATTGTTGAATCGTATGTTTTGCTGTGATTAATGTATCACCAACTTTAACTTCTTCGAAATGCTTCGCGAATGGATGTTTATCTTCTTCGATATAATTTGCTCCATATTGGTATTGTTGAGTAACAGCTGTTAGTTTATTTGGAGAACCCTGGATTGCTGTACGTTGCATATAGTGTAATACACCACGCTTACCTCCCATTTCTTCTCCTCCACCTGCACGACCTGGACCTCCGTGTACTAATAATGGAAGTGGTGATCCGTGACCTGTAGACTCTTTGATACATTCTGCATCCAAAATAACGATACGTCCGTGTAAAGAACCTGCATTCAATACAAATTCTGTTGCGATATCATTATCCGCAGTAACAATCGAACAAACTAACGATCCTTTCCCCATACGAACTAACTCAATTGCTTCGGCAGTTCCGTTGTAAGGAATAATCGTAGAAACTGGTCCAAAAGCTTCGATATTGTGAACGTCCGTTTTATTGAATGGATCGTTGTTGAAGAATAAAATTGGAGAAATAAAAGAACCTTTGTTTTTATCAGCACCTTTTACTTCGAAATTATCTAAGTTTCCAAAAATAATTTCTTGTGTTTTAGCTAATTCTTCTACTTTCTCACGAACTTCTTTTACTTGCGCTGCTCCCGCTAAAGCTCCCATACGAACACCTTCCACATTTGGATCTCCAATTGTAGTCGTTGCTAAACGTTGTCCTAAAGCGATTTGAACATCCTCAACCAAATGAGCTGGCACCAATGCACGACGAACCGCTGTACATTTTTGTCCTGCTTTAGTTGTCATTTCACGTGTAACCTCTTTAATGAAAATATCAAATTCTGGTGAGCCAACTTGTACATCTTCTCCTAAAACACAAGCGTTTAAAGAATCTGCTTCTAAGTTGAATGGAACACCTTCTGAAGTAATTCTTGGATGTGCTTTTAACATTTGTCCTGTCCAAGCAGAACCTGTAAATGTTACAACATCTTCTGACTCTACATTATCTAAAATTCCGTTTGCTGAACCTGTGATTAATTGTAAAGCACCGTCAGGTAAAATTCCAGATTCAATGATTGCACGAACAACAGTTTCCGTTAAGAAAGAAGTAATTGTCGCAGGTTTTACAATAGCTGGAACTCCAGCCAATAAATTAACCGCAACTTTTTCTAACATTCCCCAAACTGGGAAATTGAATGCATTGATATGAATTGCAACACCTCGTTTTGGTGTTAAAATATGTGTACCTAAGAATGTTCCGTTTTTAGAGATTTTATGCGTTTCTCCTTCAACATAAAATGGTTGATCTCCGAATTGACGTCGTAAAGATGCATTGGCAAATAAGTTTCCAATTCCTCCTTCAATATCAACCCAAGAATCTGCACGAGTCGCACCTGTTGCCCAAGAAACCGTGTAAAATTCTTCTTTACGATCCATTAAGTATAAGGCTAATTTTTTCAACATTAAACCTCTTTCTTGGAACGTCATTTTACGTAAAACTGGTCCACCAACTGTACGTGCATAATCCATCATCGCACTGAAATCTAATCCAGCTGATGATGCAGTTCCTATTTCTTCGCCATTGATGGCGTTATATAACATTTGCCCTTCAGACGAACCTTTTGTCCATTGTCCTAAAGCATAATTTTCTAATTGTTTAGCCATTTTTTATGTTGTTTGTGTATTTTTTTAGTTATAAGTCGTAAGTATTAAGTTATAAGTTTTTGTCATTCTGAGTTCATCTCAGAATCTCATTAAATTTAAGTGTGATACTGAAACAAGTTCAGTATGACATTTTACATAATACTTTTTACATTTTACTTACTTTCATTCCACGTTTTATAATTCGAAGCCATTGACTCGTAATAATAATCTGGAACTTCTGTTAATGGTTCACAAGGTTTTAAACTATCATGACAATCACTTGGTAATTGCATATATTGTTGAGTACCTTGATCTTTCCATTCGATCATTTGATCCGAAACTTGTTTTACGATTTTTGCAGGATTTCCAACCACAACACTTCTTGTCGGAATATGTGTATCAGCCTTTACAAAAGCTAAAGCACCAACAATACATTCGTCTTCTACCACAACATTATCCATAACAACTGCATTCATCCCAACCATACAATTGCGACCAATTGTTGCTCCGTGAATAATTGCTCCGTGACCAATATGCGCTTTTTCTTTTAATCGAACCGTAGTTCCAGGAAACATATGAATCGTACAATTTTCTTGTACATTGCAATTATCTTCGATAATAATTTGTCCCCAATCACCACGTAACGCACAACCTGGACCAATGTAAACATCTTTCCCAATAATCACATTTCCTGTCACCACAGCTTGCGGATGAATAAATGCTGTTGGATGAACAACGGGTTTATATCCTTTGAATTCGTAAATCATTTTTCTAATATAGTTTTTCGTTTGACGAAATTCGAACTTAGTATTACTCGAAAAACTAACTTCGAATTTCGAATAACTATTTTATGCTCTTTCAATAATTACAGCGTAACCTTGTCCTAAACCGATACACATTGTAACCAATGCATAACGTTTTCCTGTAGCTTGTAATTCGTAAGCCGCAGAATTTAAGATACGCGCTCCTGACATTCCAAGTGGATGTCCTAAAGCGATAGCTCCACCATTTGGATTGATACGAGAATCGTTATCTACTAAACCTAATGCACGCGTACATGCTAAAGATTGCGCTGCAAAAGCTTCATTTAATTCAATTACATCAATATCATTCATTGTTAAACCAGCTTTTTCTAATGCAATTTTCGTTGCATTCACTGGTCCAATTCCCATAATGCGAGGCTCAACACCTGCAACACCAGAAGAAACAATACGTGCCATTGGTGTTAAACCAAAATCTTTAATCGCTTGTTCAGAAGCTAAAATATTCGCTGCCGCACCATCATTAAGTCCAGAAGCATTACCCGCAGTTACCGTTCCATCTGCTTTGAAAGCTGGGCGTAACTTTGATAAAATCTCCATTGTTGTATTATTCTTTGGGAATTCATCAGTATCAAAAATGATTGCATCACCTTTACGTTGTGGAATAACAACAGGAATAATCTCTTTCGCTAAACGTCCATTCACTTGGGCAGCAGCCGTTTTTTGTTGAGACCAAACCGCAAATAAATCTTGATCTTCACGCGAAATATTATCACGCTCTGCTAAGTTTTCAGCTGTATTTCCCATTCCATCAACACCCCACATTTCTTTCATTTTAGGGTTGATAAAACGCCAACCAAAAGTTGAGTCATAAATTTGTGCATCACCACCAAATGGAGAAGCCGATTTAGAAATTACTAAAGGTGCACGTGTCATCGATTCTGCTCCACCAGAAATCATTAATTGTGCATCACCAACCTGAATTGCTCTCGATGCTGCAATTGCAGCTGATAAGCCAGAAGCACATAAACGATTCACTGTTTCACCTGGAACTGTGTAAGGTAATCCAGATAATAAAGCCGACATACGAGCTATATTACGGTTATCCTCTCCTGCTTGATTTGCATTACCTAAAATTACATCGTAGAATGCAGCAGGATCAATTGATGGATTTCTTTTTAATAATTCGGCGATTACCATTGCCCCCATATCGTCTGGACGAACAGCAGATAATCCACCTTTTAATTTACCAATTGGAGTTCTAACTCCATCTATTATATATGTTTGGTTCATTTTTATACGTTTTACGTGATACGTTTTACGTTTAACGTTCAAAAAACTTAGAACTTATAACGTAGAACTTATAACATTTTACTCTTCAATTAAAGGTTTACCTGTTCTGAAACAAGTTCCTTTAAATAAAGCAATTAATTCGTTGTTTTGATTTGTAACTTTGATATCGTAAATACCTGTTTTTTTCGTTGTCGAAACTTCTTGAGATTCAATGGTAAATACATCTCCCTCGCGTCCAGCTTTCGTAAACGAAATGTGAACATCTAAGGCTACAGAAATATTATTGTACATATTGCACGAAAAAGCAAACGCAGAATCTGCCATCGCAAACGTTACGCCTCCGTGAACAGACCCTACTCCGTTCATCATTTCTGGACGAATTGCTGCTTGTAATTTTGCATATCCTTCTCTAACTTCGATTACTTCTAAACCTAACCATTCACTAAATTTATCGTGGTCAAGCATTCTATTTAATAACTTTTGTGGTTCCATTTTTTTGATAATTTTTAGTAGAATGTTTTATTTTCTTTGACGAAATTTCTGATAATTGGACTTAAACGGTAACGATCTTCATGGTAATAATTGTACAATTTATCTAAATCATTTTGTACATTTTCCAGTCCATATTCATCCGCCCATTTCAATAATCCTTTTGGATAATTTACACCTTTTGTCATCGCCGTATCTAAATCCTCACGGTTTGCAATGTTTAAAAATAAAGCATCAGCTGCTTCGTTGATTAACATCACCAAAACACGTTTGTATATTTTTTCTAATAAAGCTTGATCTTGAGATGGTACTTTTTTCTCCACTCCTTCTGCATAATTGTAAAATCCACGACCAGATTTACGTCCGTAATATCCAGCTTCGAATAAGCGTTTTTGAGAGAAAGATGGTTTAAATCTTGGATCATAAAAGAATGATTCGAAAACCGATTCGGTTACACGATAATTCACATCATGACCAATAAAATCCATTAATTCGAATGGTCCCATACGGAAACCTCCAACAGAAGTCATCGCAAAGTCTATTGTTTCTGCATCTGCAACTCCTTCTTCTAATAAACGAATTGATTCGCTATAAAATGGACGAGCTACACGATTTACAATAAATCCTGGCGTATCTTTCGTAATTACAGGTAATTTACCAACAGATTGAATCAAGGCTTTTACTTCTTCTGCTAAACCTTCTCGCGTTTGTACGGCTGGAATAATCTCTACCAAAGCCATTAAAGGCGCAGGATTAAAAAAGTGAATTCCAATAACACGTTCTGGTTTTGAACACGCAGATGCAATTGATGCGATTGATAATGAAGAAGTGTTTGAAGCTAAAATACATTCGTCAGAAACGAGTTCTTCCACTTGTTTGAAAACTGATTTTTTAATATCTAAATTTTCAATAATTGCTTCAATCATTAAATCAATCGATGCAAAAGCGGTTAAGCTATCTGCATATTCGATATTGTTTTGAATTTCTTGTGCTTTTTCAGCAGTATATTTTTCTTTCGCCACTAACTTCTCGAATGTCTTCGCTAAGTTTTGTTTTGAACGATCTAAAGCTTCTTTATTTGTGTCATATAAAACAACTGGATGACCAGATTGAGCAAAAACTTGTGCAATTCCAGACCCCATTGCTCCTCCACCAATAATTCCTATTTTTTTCATTTCTTACTCGCCTTTAAAAACAGGATTTCTTTTCTCGATAAATGCGTCTACACCTTCTTGATAATCTGATGTATTCCCTGATTTAGCTTGAAATAATCCTTCTTGAATTAATTGTTCTTCGATTGAATTATTAAATGTTTGATTCAATAATTTCTTTGTATAAGCCAAACCTTTTGTTGGAAGATTGGCTAATTTATCAGCAATCTTTGCAACTTCAGCATCGAAAATATCGTCAGCGAAAAACTCATAAATCATTCCGATTTCTTTTGCTTGAGCCGCCGAAACTTTATCTGCAAGCATCATTAAAGCAGTTGCTTTTTGAAGTCCAATTAAACGAGGTAAGAAATAAGTTCCTCCACAATCTGGGATTAAACCAATTTTAGAAAAAGCTTGAATGAAATTTGTCGATTCTTTCGCAACAACAATGTCACAAGCCAAAGCTAAATTTGCTCCCGCACCGGCAGCAACACCGTTTACAGCAGCAACAACTGGTTTGTCCATATTTCTAATTTTAAGAACCAATGGATTGTAATTTTCTTGAACGATTTTATTGAAGTCAATTTCTTTTTCTTCTAAAACTTCGCCTAAATCTTGACCAGCGCAGAATGCTTTCCCCGTTCCAGTTAAAACCACTGCACGAACAGAAACATCTTGAGCTGCAACATCCAAGTGATGTTGAAGAGATTTAATCATTTCCTGATTAAAACTGTTAAAAACAGAAGGACGATTCAACGTAATCGTAGCAATTCCTCCCTCTTGTGTGTATAGGATTGATGTTGAATTTTCCATAATTTTTTAGTGATGACATTTGAAATAATCAAACGGTTCGTGGCAGCTATTGCATTGATACATAGCTTTGCAGGCCGTAGAACCAAATTGACTGATAAGTCTGGTATCTGTAGAGCCACATTGTGGACATTCTACATTTTGTTCATCCGAAAAAAGCGCATCAGACGAAGGATTTTTGGTTGGCGGTGCAATTCCATAAGCCTTCATTTTTTGCTTTCCTTCTTCTGTCATCCAATCAGTTGACCATGAAGGGCTCAACTGATTAATGACATTGATATTTTTGAATCCTTTTTCGATTAATTTTAAACGAACAGAAATTGAAATTGCACTCATAGCAGGACATCCTGAATATGTTGGCGTAATTGTAACATTGACACTTTGTTCGTCAATTAATTCAATTTTACGCACAACACCAAGATCGATTACACTAATCACAGGAATTTCTGGATCAGCGACTTCCTCCATGTATTGCCAAATTTCTTTTTCGGTTACCATTGCGAATTAGGATAAGTTCTTTGTAAATATTGTAAATCTGTTAAGATAAATCCTAAATGCTCTGTATGAACACCTTCTTTACCTCCTTTTTGTACAAATGCATTTTCTACATCAGCTTCGATTGTAGCTTCGTCTAAAATTGCTTTTACATTTGCGAACCAAGTTGTTTGAAATTCTTCTGGACTTGAAATTAATCCTTCTTCAACTAAAGCTTTTTGGTAAGGCGCTAATAAAAATGATTCTTTTACATAAGGTAAAATATTGTTTACAGCTTCCTGAATTTTATCGTGAGATTCTTGTGTTCCGTCTCCTAAACGAATCATCCATTCTGATGACCATTTTAAGTGATATTTTACCTCTTTCAATGATTTTTCAGCAATGGCTTGTAATTTAAGATCTTTTACTTTCAAGAATTGCTCTAACAATAACGCGTGGTAAGAATCGTAAAAGAACTGACGTGCAACCGTATCTCCGAAATGTCCGTTTGGTAATTCAACTAACAATAAGTTTTTGTATTCACGCTCTTCGCGTAACATTGCTAACGTATCTTCTGTTGCTCCATTCCCGATCATTTCCGCAGCATAGTCATAATAATTAGAAGTTTGACCTAATAAATCCAACGCCATATTAGACATTGCAATATCTTGTTCTAAAATTGGACCATGACCACACCATTCGCATAAACGTTGCGCCAAAATTAGATTTGTATCCGCTAAATGCAAGATAAAATCGATGTAATTTTGATTGTTTTGATAAACTGTACTTGTCATAAATTACATGTTTTTAATTTCTTCTGGTACATCATAAAAAGTTGGATGACGGTAAACTTTGTCTTCTGCAGGATCAAAAAATTGTTCCGCTTCATCAGGATTAGAAGCATGGATATTAGCAGATTCTACCACCCAAATACTTACACCTTCTAAACGGCGTGTATATACATCACGTGCATTTTCTAGTGCCATTGTAGCATCAGCAGCATGTAAGCTTCCAACGTGTTTATGGTCTAACCCTTGTTTACTTCTAATGAATACTTCCCATAAAGGCCAATCTCTATTTTCCATCTTTTTATGCGTTTTTGCGTTGTTCTTTTTCTAATTCTCTTTGTTTTCTTTTTTCGTGGTAAGCTGTTGCAGCATCACGAACCCAAGCTCCTTCGTTGTGTGCGTTACGGCGAGCATCCAAACGTTGTTTGTTACATTTACCGTTTCCTTTCACAACATTCCAGAATTCTTCCCAATCAATTTCTCCGAATTCGTAGTGCCCTGTTTCTTCGTTGAATTTTAGATCTGGATCTGGAATAGTTAATCCTAAATATTCGGCTTGAGGAATAGAAATATCTACGAAACGTTGACGTAATTCGTCATTCGAGAAACGTTTGATTCTCCATTTCATTGATAATTCTGAGTTTGATGATTCTTCGTCTTTTGGTCCAAACATCATTAATGTAGGCCACCACCAACGATTCATTGCATCTTGCAACATCGCTTTTTGTTCTGGTGTTCCTTTTGATAATACCACTAATGCTTCATAACCTTGTCTTTGGTGGAAAGATTCTTCTTTACAAACACGCACCATTGCACGAGCATAAGGTCCGTAAGAAGTTCTACATAATGGAACTTGATTCAGAATCGCAGCTCCATCTACCAACCAACCAATCATTCCGATATCTGCCCAAGTAAGGGTTGGATAATTGAAGATTGATGAATATTTTGCTTTACCTGAATGTAAGTCATTTAATGTTTGAATACGAGAAACACCTAACGTTTCAGCAGCACAGTATAAATATAATCCGTGACCAGCTTCGTCTTGAACTTTCGCTAACAAAATTTTCTTTCTATTTAACGAAGGCGCTCTTGTAATCCAGTTTGCTTCTGGTAACATTCCAACAATTTCTGAGTGAGCATGTTGAGAGATTTGTCTGATTAATGTTTTACGGTATGCATCTGGCATCCAGTCTTTTGGTTCGATACGAACTTCATTTTCAATCTTATTATCGAAGATTTCTTGAAAATCAATTTCTTTTGCACTCATTTCTAAACGTTTTTAAAGTTGATTATTTGGCATCAAAATCTACCACGACTTCTGCAGAACGAGGGTGCGCTTGACACGCTAATACAAATCCTCTTTCTAATTCATCTGGCTCAAGTGAGTAGTTGATGTCCATTTCTACCTCACCCTTCTCTACTTTACACTTACAAGTTGCGCAAACACCACCTTTACAAGCATAAGGTAAATCAGCTCCGTTTTGTAAAGCCGCATCTAAGATTGTATCGCCATTGTAACCCAAATCAATCTGTAAAGCTGTTGCATCTAATTTGATGGTTACTTTACTCATTGTATCATCTGATTGTTTTACAGCTTTTTGACGCTCTACCTTTTTCGCTTCTGCAGATGCACTATAGAATAATTCGAAATGCAAATGTTTTGCATCAACTCCTGCTTCTACAAAAGCGTCACGACCGCTTAAAATCATTTCTTCTGGACCACAAAGGAAAACTTCGCTTACTTCTTTTGGATCGATGATATTTTGCAAGAAATATTCAATTTTTGCTTTATCAATACGACCACTCAAAATCTCAGCATCAGCCGTTTCACGACTCAAGATATTGTAAACGCTAATGCGTTCCATGTATCTATTTTTTAATGCTTCGATTTCTTCTTTAAAAATAATCGAACCTTTGTTTCTGTTTCCATATAACAGTACAAATTGACTGTTAGGTTCTGTTTGTAGAACTGTTTTGATGATAGAAAGTACTGGTGTAATTCCAGATCCCGCCACAATTCCTACATATAATTTTTTGTTGTCTTCGTGTACTTCTGTAAAGAAATTTCCTTGTGGAGTCATTACATCAAGAACATCGCCAACTTTGATTGTATCGTTAACAAATGTCGAGAAAATTCCATCCTCAATTTTCTTTACAGCAACTCTTAATTCATTATCCAAAGGACTTGAACAAATTGAGTAAGAACGTCTAATTTCTTCGTTATTGTGAAAATTCTTAAACGTTAAATATTGACCATGTTTGAATTTGAATTCTTGGTTTAATTCTTCTGGCACTTCAAATGTAACGGATACACAATCTGGTGTTTCCTTTTTTACATTTTTAACGCGTAATTGGTGAAAATTTATAGCCATATTATTTTTGAAATCCGTTAATTAATAGTGTCATTAAGTCATTTTCTAATTGCTCTGGTGAGATATCTCGTCCAGGTTTGTACCACAATTCTATCCAACGTAATGATGATAATAAAGTAAATAAAGCAACCGAAACATTCAAGTCTTTAAATTCGCCTGCTGCAATTCCTGCTTTGATAAGATTAGCGATTCTTTTTTCGTATCCTTTTCGAATTGTTTTATACAAATCCTTTTTCGTATCCGAAAGATTTTTCCAATCATTATTTGCAACAGAAACTTCGTTTGGCTCATCAATAATCATTCTGACATGCAATTGAATTAAATCTCTCAATTTCTGAACATTTGATTCGTTTGTATCTTCGATCGAGCTAATGTGAGAAACATATTGATTAGCAACTTTAAAACAAATCTCTTCTAAAATTTCGTCTTTCGAACGAATGTGATTGTATAAACTTGCGGCTTCCATTCCAACCTTTTCAGCCAGTTCGCGCATTGATGTTGCCGAATAACCTTTTTGTTTAAAGATTAAGGCAGCTTCTTGAATAATCAGTTCTTTTTTACTTTGTTTAGGCATATATTTATAAATGTCTGTTATCGATGATTCGGTTTAATTTTCCTCCTTCACTTTTCGGAAGTTCATCAACTTGATACAATTTAACATTCATTCCTAATCCAATATTGTCTCTAATTTTTTTGTGAATATTAGAGATTAATTTGCAACATGCATGATTAGATTCATCGTTCAAATTATCACAAGTGAAACCTTGGCTTGCAAAATAGTCAGGATTAATTTCAAATCCAACTTCTACAGCATCCATATTTTTAGGTTTTGTTAAAACTACTTGATAATTTGGCGATAATTCTGGAAATTCTGGAATAAAATCAGCGATTTGTGTGTGAAAGAAATTTACACCTCTAATAATCATCATATCATCTGCACGACCAATAATTGGTCCCATTTTGATATGCGTTCTTTTCTTAGAATATTCGTACGTAAGGGTTGTGATATCTCCCGTCCAATAACGCACCAATGGTAAAGCTTCTTTTGTTAACGTTGTAATCACTAAAACTCCAGGTTGTCCATAAGGCACAGGCTCACCTGTTTTCTCGTCTACAATCTCTGGAAAGAAGTGGTCTTCCCAAATGTAAGATCCTGTTCCTTGCTCTTCATAATCTTCATTAGATACACCAGGTCCGATAATTTCGCTCAATCCATAGATATTAGAAGCTTTGATGTTTAAACTTCCTTCTACTTCTTGGCGTAATGCTTCTGACCATGGTTCTGATCCTAAAATAGCAAACTTAAGATTTAAGCTTTCTAATGATTCGCCTCTTTTCTTGATTTCCTCAGCTACTGTTAATGCATACGATGGTGTTGCACAAATCGCATCAGCCTGAAAATCTTTCAACAACATGATTTGTTTTTCAGTATTTCCACCAGAAATAGGAACAACTGTCATTCCTAATTTTTCTGCTCCATAATGTAATCCCAAACCTCCTGTAAACAAACCATAACCATAGGCATTTTGTAATGTCATTCCTGGTTCGCATCCAGAAGCTGCTAAAGAACGCGCTACTACTTCTGAAAATAATTCGATGTCATTTTTGGTATAACCTACAACAGTTGGTTTTCCTGTTGTGCCGCTTGAACAATGTAAACGGATTACGTTGCTCTTTGGTTCTGCAAATAATCCGAACGGATAGTTCTCTCTTAAATGTGTTTTTTTGGTGAAAGGTAATTTGTGTAGATCTTCAACACCTTTGATGTCTTCTGGTTTTATTCCAGCCGCATCAAATGCTTCTTTGTAAAAAGGTACATTGTTGTACACTTTTTGTAACATGTTTTGAAGTCTTTCGTTTTGAAGAACGCGCAATTTTTCAATTGGCATTTGTTCTATCTCGGGATTAAATATCATAATTTTTGCAGATTTTGATTTTTGATAATAACAAATTTAATCAAAAAAACTAAAAAAACTAACGTTTGTTAGTTTTTTTAGTGTAAAAAATACAATTCTTATTAATTATTGCCTTTTTAATAAGATAAAACACTATTAATCAATGTTTTTAATTTTTCAGCATTGGGTAACATCTCTGCTTCCAAAGTCGAATTTAATGGAATTGCTGGCATATCTTGCGCTCCTAACACACGAATTGGTGCATCTAAATACTCAAAACACTCTTCATTAATTAAGCCTGAAATGCTCTGTGCAAAAGAGTTTTGCTTCACTTCTTCTGTCAAAACAATACAACGATTATGTTTTTTTACACTATTAAAGATAGTTTCTTCATCTAACGGAACTAATGTTCGTAAATCGATTATTTCGACTTGATTAGGAAAATCTTTCGCAGCTTGTTTTGCCCAATACACTCCCATTCCGTATGTAATAATCGAAACAGAATTATGATTTTGAGAAGATTCAGCCGTTAAAACTTCACGTGCTTTACCAAAAGGCAATACATAATCTTCGTCCGGCTCAACTGTCGCAGCATCTTCTGTTCCTTTTATTTTACTCCAATACAACCCTTTGTGCTCTAGCATTACCACAGGATTTGGATCGTAATAAGCTGCTTTCATCAAACCTTTCAAATCCGCTCCAGTAGATGGATACGCAATTTTAATTCCTTTAATATTCGTCAAAACACTTTCTACAGAACTTGAATGATAAGGTCCTCCGCTTCCATACGCACCAATTGGTACACGTAAAATCATGGAAACTGGCCATTTACCGTTTGATAAATAATTAGAACGTGCCACTTCTGTAAACAACTGATTCAATCCTGGCCAAATATAGTCGGCAAATTGCACCTCAACAATTGGTTTTAAGCCTACTGCAGACATTCCAACCGTAGATCCGATTATAAACGCTTCTTGAATTGGTGTATTAAATACACGATTTTTACCATATTGTTTTGCTAAAGTTGCCGCTTCACGAAAAACTCCACCTAAACGCAATCCTACATCTTGTCCATATAATAAAGCTTCTGGATGTTTTGCCATTAATTCACGAATCGCAAATAATGCAGAATCTACCATTACTGTTTTATCTTTTCCTTCTGGAGAACGATTTCCTTTTTCTTCGTTAATCGGTGTTGATGCAAAAACATGCGTATATAAATCTTCAGAACGTGGATCTTCTGCTTTTAATGCTTCTTGATATTCTGCCTGAACTTGTTCTTTTATCTTATTCTCAATTTCGATTAAATCATTTTCATCGAAACCATCATTTAATAATGTATTCTTTAATTTATCATAAGGATCACGAGATTGCGCCTCCTCCAAATCATCTCTGTACCATTCTTTGCGAACGCCAGATGTATGATGATTCAATAAAGGAACTTTTGCATGAACCAAAATCGGACGACGTTCTGTACGAATAATTTCAATTGCACGTTGAATCGTTTCATAAGAAGCTAAAAAATCCGTTCCATCAACCACAAAAACTTCCAAACCATTGAAACCTTTTGCATAATGGGCAATATCTTGTGCACGAATTTCATCTGCCGAAGCCGAAATATCCCATTCATTATCTTGAACCAAATATAAAATTGGTAATTGTTTCAACGCTGCCATTTGGAAAGCTTCTGCCACCTCGCCTTCCGTACAAGACGCATCTCCTAACGAACAAACTGCAATTGGTTTTACTTCTTCATTGCAAAGACCTTCTAATTCTTTGTACTGCATTCCCATCGCAATTCCCGTTGTTGGAATCGCTTGCATTCCTGTTGCACTACTTTGATGCGGAATTTTCGGCATATTATCACGGCGCAAACTTGGATGAGAATAATAGGTTCTTCCTCCAGAAAAAATATCGTCGCGTTTTGCCAATAATTGCAACATCAATTCGTAAGGAGTAATTCCGATTGATAGTAACATTGCATCGTCTCGGTAATATGCACTTAAATAATCTTGCGGTAATAATTGTAATCCTGTTGCAATTTGAATTGCTTCATGTCCACGCGCTGTTGCATGTACATATTTGCTTGTTACAGCTTTATTTTCTTCGTATAATTCGGTTAAAGATTTTGCAGTAACCAATAATTCGTATGCTTGTTTAAGTAATGTTGTTGTTGATAATGTGGTTTCCATTCTGATTAAATTTGCGTGTTAACATCCCAATTCTCCATGTAATCTGAAATTCGTTTCAAGAAAACGCCTCCCAAAGATCCGTCTATCACACGATGATCAAACGAAAGTGACAAATACATAAATTGCCTCGCCACAATAATATCTCCAAATTCAGTTTCCAAAACCGCTGGTTTTTTCTTGATTACACCAGTCGCCAAAATTGCCACTTCGGGTTGATTGATAATTGGCGTTCCCATTAAATTACCAAAAGTTCCTACATTACTTATTGTAAACGTTCCTCCACGAACATCATCTGGCGAAAGTTTGTTGTTTCTCGCTTTATCTACAATTGAATTTACACCTTTTGCTAAACCTTCTAAATTCAATTCATTGGCTTGATGAATAACAGGAACAATCAAATTATTGTTTGGTAAAGCAGTTGCAATTCCAATATTTATCTCATTGTGTTTGATTATTTTAGTCTCAGTTTCATCAACTGATACATTAACCATTGGAAAATCTTTAATTGCCCGAACAACACAATCTACAATTAACGGCGTAAACGTTAATTTCTGTTTGTATTTTGCTTCAAAAGCAGCTTTATTTTCTTCGCGCCATTTCACAAAATTCGTCACATCAGGTTCAACATAAGCAGTCACATGAGGCGAAGTTTGTTTACTCTTTTTCATGTGTTTCGAAATCAATTGACGCATTTTATCCATCTCAATGATTTCATCTTTCGCTCCAAAAGAAGAACTTGAAACTACATTATTTTCACTTAAAGCATTACTTGAATTATTAGTTGTAAATGATTTATTTTTAATATAATTCAACACATCATTCTTCGAAATTCTCCCATCACGACCAGAACCTTTTATTTGTGAAATATCAGTTGATTGAAGATTTTCTTTTTGAATAATACTTTTTACCAAAGGTGATAAAAATTGATTTGTATCGATTGAATTTATAGTTTGTGAAGTTGTAGCAGTTTCAATCTTTTTTTCTTCAACATTTTCAGTTTTTTGAGCTAATTGTTGTTGATTTTCTGATGGCTCAATTAAAGCAAAAACTTCTCCGATTTTTATTTCATCTCCTTCATTAAATCTAAACTCAATAATTTTTCCAGCAGTTGTAGAAGGCACATCAGAATCTACTTTATCCGTCGAAACTTCGGCAATTACCTCATCCTCTTGAATGAAATCACCAACGTTTTTTGTAAAACGAACCAATTGTACAGACTCAACACTTTCTCCCAATTTTGGAATCGTTAGTTCTATATTCTTCATTTTATTTGTTTGCAGTTTTGAGCGTTGAAGATAATGATTTTTTATAAAAACTAATGAATGTTAGTTGAAATATTCATTAGTTTTATGCAAATTAATTAAACAATGGAAGATATTTTTGTTGGGATATGGTTTCTTTTTGCATTAACAATGGCCTTTTTACCAATAATGTGTTTAATACATATTATTACACATCAGTTTAGAAATTTAAAAACAAAATTTCTATGGATTTTTGTTGTAGTATTAATTCCATATTTAGGTTCTATTTTATATTATTTAAAAGGTCGAAATATGGTTATAAATAACTAAAACCTCATCACCAAACCAACTCCCGCTTGATTATTTTGATAAACAGGAAAAACCATTGTTGCGACTTTAGATTCTTTATTTTTGGGAGAAAACCAATTGTTAATTGTAGGAAATAACCAATACGCCAATTCCGTCGATAAAATTCCTATTCCCGCTCCAGCAACAACATCTCCTACCCAATGGCGATTATTGATAACACGATAAACACCCGTAAAAGCAGCCAAAGGATATCCAGCCAAACTCAACCAAAAATTAGAATCTTGGTATTCTCGAAACATAAATTGAGCCGTAGAAAACGCATTCGCCGTATGTCCTGAAGGAAAAGAAAGATTGTTTGTACCATCAGGTCTTTCCTCTTGTACAGTGTGTTTTAACCCCATCACCAAACCAGTATTGATGATTTGAGAAGTTGCTAAAATTATCGTTCGATCTCGTAAATTATGCTTTCCTTGAACACCTGCTAAGTTTAATCCATAAACCGCTACCGCAGGCAAATATTGTGTATAATTATCAAATCGATTTCCTTTGGTTTTATCTTCCAAAATCTCTTTTTGAGTCGATTTATTCAAATTATCCAACGCTGGAATTGCCAAACTCAAACTTCCGTACGTAATTAAAGTCGCAGGAATAATCAACTTTTTGGCGTTAAAATGATAAACTTTATCTTCTGGATTAAATGTCTGTTTTGAAATAGAATCAAGTTGAATAGAATCCGTTTTAGTTTGCTGTATCGTATCTTGTGCATTCCCTTTTATCGAAAATATTGAAAGTAATACACAATTCATTAATATCGTTTTTGTTTTAATTTGGTTCATTTTCACATTCATTTTATTGAACAAATGTATTTGAAACCTCCTTACACAAAACTTAAGATTTGATTAAGAAAAAAGCCATTAGAAATAATCCAATGGCTTTAAAAAAATATCTATTTATAAATTTCCTCGACGTTCTTGCTCTCTTTCTAAGGCTTCGAACAATGCTTTGAAATTCCCTGCTCCAAACGATTGCGCTCCATGACGCTCGATAATTTCGTAGAATAATGTTGGACGATCTTCGACTGGTTTTGTAAAAATTTGTAACAAATAACCTTCTTCATCACAATCAACCAAAATTCCTAAATCTTGTAACTTCTTAATATCCTCATCAATTTCACCAACACGCTCTGGAATCATATCGTAATAAGCCTCTGGTGGTGCAGATAAAAACTCAACTCCGCGAGATTTAAGCTCTGTCACAGTTTTTACAATATCCTTAGTTGCAACTGCAATATGCTGCACTCCTTCTCCTTCGTAAAAATCTAAATATTCTTCTACTTGAGATTTCTTTTGACCTTCTGCAGGCTCATTGATAGGGAATTTTGAATAACCATTTCCGTTACTCATCACTTTCGACATTAATGCTGAATATTCCGTATTGATTTGTTTATCATCAAACGATAAAATATTTACAAATCCCATTACATCTTGGTACCAAGCAACCGCTTCGTTCATACGATTCCAACCCACATTACCAACGCAATGATCCACATATAATAAACCACAATCTGTTGGTTGATATGTTGATTCAGATTTTACATAACCTGGCATAAAAGGACCTTCATAATTTTTACGCTCAATAAACATATGAATCGTTTCACCATATGTGTAAATTCCAGACATTTTTACTTCACCAAACTCATCTGTAATAGTAGTTGGCTCCATATAAGGTTTTCCTCCACGTTTTGTTGTTTGCTCAAAAGCATCGTACGCATCATCCACCCAAAGTGCTAAAATTTTAACTCCATCACCATGTTTCATTGCATGTTGACAAATTGGTGAGTCTGATTTTAAACCTGAAGTTAAAACTAAACGTATTTTCCCTTGTTGTAAAACATAAGAAGCTCTATCTCTCACTCCTGTTTCTGGTCCTGCATACGCAACTTCCTGAAATCCAAAAGCTGTTTTGTAATAATGTGCAGATTGTTTTGCATTACCAACATAAAACTCGATATAATCGGTTCCATTAATTGGAAGAAAGTCTTGTGCTAATGCTATTTTTTCAGCAAATGTTTGTGTACTCATTTTTATTGTGTTTTTTATTTTATTGTATTCAGTAAAAAGTAAAATGTATTAAGTTTTACTATAATTATTTAGATTCTTCGACAAGCTCAGAATGACAGTTACGCCAAGCTTAATTTATTCCAGCTTTTCTTCAAATTAACTTATGAGATATTGAAACAAGTTCACGATGACAAATCGCGCAACTCATAACTCATAACTCATAACTCATAACTTTTAATAAAGCCAAGATTTATAATAATCTGGATCTTCTATTTCTAACGCTTGTTCAGTTAACATCAATGGTCTGAAAGGATCAATCATCACCGCTAATTCGTGTGTTTCTTTCGCTCCAATTGATTTTTCAACTGTACCTGGATGTGGACCATGCGGAATTCCTGCCGGATGTAATGTAATTTGCCCTTTCTCAACCGATTTTCTCGACATAAAATCTCCATCAACATAATATAAAATCTCATCAGAATCTACATTACTATGATTATAAGGCGCTGGAATCGCATTTGGATGATAATCGAAAAGACGCGGAACAAAACTACAAATCACAAAACCTGCACCTTCAAAAGTTTGATGAACAGGTGGCGGTTGATGAATACGTCCTGTAATTGGCTCGAAATTATGGATAGAAAAAGCCCATGGATAATGATAACCATCCCAACCTACAAAATCAAAAGGATGAGTTCCATAAACATATGGATAAATCAAACCTTCTTTTTTGATCATAATCTTGAAATCTCCATGTTCATCATTGGTTTCAAGATTTTGAGGACGTTTTATATCACGCTCACAAAAAGGTGAATGTTCCATTAATTGTCCAAAATGGTTACGATAACGACGAGGCGTTTCAACTGGACTAAATGATTCTGTAATAAACAATCGGTTATTTGAATCATTAAAATGAAGCTGATAAATAATTCCGCGTGGAATCACTAAATAATCTCCATATTCAAATTCAATTTGTCCATATCCAGTTTTCAAAATTCCAGAACCTTCGTGGATAAAAATTACTTCATCCGCCATCGAATTTTTGTAGAAATAATCAGTCATCGATTCTTGTGGCGCAGCCAATGAAATATGCAAATCATTGTTAACCAAAACTGGCACACGAGATTCTAAATAATCTTTCGTTGGTTTTACTTTGAAACCTTTTAAAGATGTATGTTTTAAATGTTTTGCGCGAGCAATTTTAGGTTCTACCGAATAAGGTTCGCTAATCGCTTTTACCAAAGTTGGTGGATAACAGTGGTAAACATTGGAATACGTACTCGAAAATCCATGCGTAGAAACTAATTCTTCTGCATATAATTCTCCATTTGGTTTTCGGAATACCGTATGTCGCTTTTGTGGGAATTCTCCCAAATGATGATAAAGTGGCATATCGTATTTTGTTTGTTATTTTGATGAAAAGGGATATAGATGACGAAATTCGTCAACAAATAATCTGCAATATTCTAGTGTGAATATTGAGCAAATACAATTTTGGAAAGTAAAGCAGAAGTTTGCTTATTCATTCCAACAAATAAAGGTTTAATATTTTCTTTAATTGTTTGCATTTCTTTTCTGTGGCTATCTCAAAGATAGAAACATTTTTTGATTGTACAAAATACCTTACTAAAAAATGCTTTACAACAATTATTTTCAATATTTTTAAAAAACTACATATAACCCGTAGGGCATTATTGAACTAGATTAATTTTGAGATTATTTTATGTTTCTATTGAAAAGAAATTTATTGAGATGCTGAATGGTTGTTAAAACCTTTATTCTAACTAAAATTCGCTGTTATAAGAAAACGTATTACATCAAGCTTAGAATGTAGCAAAAATCTATGCTTCTATTGTGGTGAGAAAAGATTATATATTCATTTTGGCTTGATCCAAAGCGAACCAAAAAAATCAAGTCCGTGCCTACAAGTCGGTCAATAACGACTACTCACTAAATGCTTTAGAACATTCGCATAAGAAATGCGAACATAAATCATTGTTAACGCTCACTACGCCGAATTGACGCTCGACTCTTCAGCAATGACGGTTTTAAAATTCATTGTTAAAATGAATTTGAATATTGAAAAAGAATTAAGAAACTGGCATTAAAACTCACACGTTAAGAAAATGATTGAATAAAACGTAAAAAAGGTTTTAGCCCGTAGGGTTTTTAAAATCTTTAGTGAAATGAGAACATTTTTAGTAGAGAGATTTACAGCCAAGAGTTTTTTGATTACTTTTTTGCTCATAAAAAAGTGATAGAAAGATTATTCTCGTTTTTCAAAACTATATTTCATTCATTTTTTATTCATGAGTTATTATGATTTTCATAATGACTATTTTATTTAATAAGTAAAATAATTACATCAAAATTTATATAAATCCATATTTTGAAAATCAAACTGAAATACACTATAGCTATCTAGTAAAAAAATAAAGGTTTTACACAAAAGACAAAAATAATCCCAAAACAACAGTATCAGAAAACAACTGCTCTTTCATATAAAAATCTATTTATTTTTTTTACTTTACCCCTATTTTGTTCAAAATTCATTCGACCATTATTCGACAAAACACCCAATTTTTCCGAACCTTTATCGAAGCACACTCGAACAAACACTATTTCTAATCTTATCATTTTTGCTTCAAACCCTCTCTAATAAAGGAAAGTTATGTTTTTCATCTTTTTTCTACTCTCCTTCATACTGGACAAAAATGGACAATAGCGGTTATTAATGGCATATACTAGCTATCGCATCTTAAAACCTCAAAACCAATATATTACCCCACTAACTCACTGTTAAATAATATAAAAAAATTAAGATTATGGCCGAAATAAAAATAGGAATACTTAGCGGATTCTCAGGAAAAGTAGGAACAGTGATTGGTGTCAACTGGCGTGAAAAGTATATTATCCGAATTCTACCAAAAGCACTTAAAAAGGAGCTTAATCTAACAGATAAACTTTAGAGATATTTTTTTATAACGTTAATTATTTTTCCAACTTTTGCTTAATAAGGGGCTATAATATATAAAATTGCTACTTATTACTATTTTTAATATAGACTATTTTTGATCATAATTCTTCTTACTTTAATCGTTGAACAATTACTCTATCAATTGTTTTATTATCATTATAAGAAGGATTAATATCTGATGTAGCTTTAGAATTTTCTATATTTATTACAACTTTAGAAGAAAGTACTTGAAATTTTGCAATAAGAAAAAGTAATCATTTTTTATAGTTTTTTTTTCTATGACATAAAATATTACTTTTCTA
>NZ_JAOCDJ010000089.1:0-1204 GCF_029840885.1 Empedobacter sp. GD03861 | reverse complement strand
CACTGAAACAATAGGGAACAATCTTGGAACAATTAATTTAGACTTAACTATCTAGTTTCTAATATCTAAAATCTAACATCTATACTATTGTTCCATGTTCCAAAAGTAGACAACCTCAAATCTAACGAAGTGATTCGTAAACACCATAAGAAACAATAAAAACAATGTGAACAAACCCGTCATAGTTATGCAAGATATACTCGATGAATTTAGAACAGAATTACAACAATTAGGCTATTGTAAAACAGTGGTTAATCATTATCCAAAGTACGTCAAAGCCCTGTTTGAGCATTCTCACGAACTTATTTACACGATTGAAAGTCATCACATTGAAGCTTTTTATTTTCATTTGAAAACTGTAATCAGTAGCCGAAGAAAAAAGCCGTTGAGTAACAGTTATATTCATACACAACTCTTTGCGATTCGCTTATTCTTTGCCTATTTATTGCGTACAAAACAGCTGATTAAAACGCCTTATACCTTAAAAATCAAACGTTCGACTTATAAAAGTCGAGCCGTTTTAAGTGTAGAACAAATCGCACTACTCTACAGCAATTGCATCAATTTAGAAGAAACAATGATTTTAAACCTGTGTTATGGTTGTGGATTAAGACGAACAGAGGTTGAAAGGCTATGTGTAGAAGACATTCATTTAAGTGAAAAACGCTTATATGTTCGCAGTGGAAAAGGAAAGAAAAGACGTGTTATTCCGCTTACAACAAAGCTTGTAGAAGATTTTAAACTGTACCAGGATAAAACCAAAAACAGACGAAATGATGAATCCATTTTACTACTTAATTCAAACGGAAAACCAATGAGCGGAAACAAAATTTATACGGTTTTTTGTCGTGTTTTAACTCGATGTGGATTAGATAAACAGGGATTTAGCTTACATAATTTACGCCATAGTATTGCATCTCATTTACTTGAAAATGAAATGACCGTGGAAATGGTTCGGGATTTTTTAGGGCATGATTTACTGCGTACCACTCAAATTTACACTAAAATTAAGCCGTATGACTTTAGAAAATTATCTTGAAAATCAGTTGAATAAAAGTACCATTAGCAATTATTTATATGAAATCAATCGGTTCAAAAAATACGCTCCTAATCACGAAAAATGTCACTATCCACAGCTGATGCAGTACATTGGTTTTTTACGGAATTATTATCAACCTAAAACCATTAAACGTGTGGTGTATGC
>NZ_JAOCDJ010000088.1:0-1210 GCF_029840885.1 Empedobacter sp. GD03861 | reverse complement strand
TGACATTTTGGACAATGCCGATTGCGGCAGCTGTTGTAACTAATACTGATGTTTCCGCAAGCATCGCAAGCATCTACATGACCGCCCAACGCTGAAGTTCTGCACAACGTTAATGCCCTTAACGTTTTCTCTTGATGAACGGTAAAGTTTTGGTTGGATAAATCTACTTTTTGCAATACATGGGCTACTTCCCACTGCGGCTGCATAAAGCAAAAACGGTATCAAGTGGACTGTGTACTTTTTGTTGCTCCAATTGGCAAACATGTAAATATTCCATAGTGGTCTCCACCCGTTCATGCCCCATCAATTTCTGAACTTGAAGGATATTTACGCCATCTTCTAATAAATGCGTGGCATAGCTATGGCGCAAAGTATGCGTGTGCACATCTTTTAAAATACCTGCTTTTTTACTGATAGATTGAACTGCCCATTGAACACCGCGTTGACTGTAACGAGAATCAAAACCCTTGGCATCTTTCGTGTTTCCTGTAAATAAAAAAGTAGTGGGATGTTCGGCTGAAATATATCTTTTTATTCCCCGTATCAAATGATCAGATAAAGGAACATATCGATCTTTTTTTCCTTTACTTTGAACGATATGAAGTTGTTTTCGATCGAAATCTAAATGCTTTAATTCTATGTTCCGAACTTCCATACAGCGTAAACCACAGCCGTAAATCAAGCCAATTAAAACACGATGTTTTAGCAGTTCTGCACTTTGAAGCATCTTCCAAATCTCTTCTCGACTTAAAACAACAGGAAGCTTTTTCTCTTTTGGAATCGATGGTAAATGAAGATAATCGTAAGGAAGATTCTCTGTTTTTAAAAGAAATCGAAGTCCGTAAACCGTATGTTTAAAGTATGATTGCGAAGGACTTAAAGAACGTTGCTGCAGTTCAAATAAGTAATCTTTAACCTGCTCGGGATGTAATTCCGTAGGAAGAATTCCAAAATGCAACGCCATTGCCGCCACATGCCGAGAATAATTCTCGAAAGTACGCTGGCTTCTGCCTAAAATGGAAATATTTCGCTGAAAACGTTGCAGAAGTTCAGAAAAACCCGTAATTTCACTACAAGCGCGATTAATGTATTTGTTCGCTCTTAATTCCTCCGGAGATTTTTTTTAGTTACCATAGTATCAATTGTTTAATATTAATATACTAAGGTACGAAATCATCGCAGCGAAAGCTACTGGAGGTTTAGTTCAACA
>NZ_JAOCDJ010000087.1:0-1261 GCF_029840885.1 Empedobacter sp. GD03861 | reverse complement strand
TGTAAGCTTCCCCAAAAACAAGAACATTTAAAAATATAGTTTTTAAATTTGGAAGACTATGAAAAACAGTAAATTTTCAGAAGTTCAGATCATCAAGATTTTATCTGAACAAAATCAAGGAAAAGCAGTAAATGAGATTTGCCGCGAACACGGCATCAGCCAGCCGACATTTTACAAGTGGAAAAGTAAATACGGAGGATTGGATGTGCAGCAACTCTCGAAAATGAAGGAACTGGAAAAGGAGCTTTCGCAGTATAAAAAAATTGTAGCGGAACTTACCCTGGAAAATGTGGTCATGAAAGATGTGATTTCAAAAAAGTTTTAACACCTTCTGAGAAGCGGGAACTGGTTGTTTATTCCAAATCAGAACACGGAATAAGCACTCGGAATGCGTGTAAACTTTTTATCATATGCAGTTCTGTGTTTTACTACAAAAAGAAGACGAACAATGAAGACGACAAGATTCGGGAGGAACTGGTTTCGCTTGCAAACCAGCACCAGACCTGGGGATTTTGGACGATGCATCACCGTTTGAGAAACTTGGGTTTTGGGTGGAATCACAAACGGGTTTACAGGATTTACAAATCGATGAAGCTAAATTTGAGAAGCAAAAGGAAAAAACGCCTTCCAGCAAGGATTAAAGAGCCCTTACTTCGCCCGATTTATCCTAATATTACTTGGAGTATGGATTTTATGCACGACACTTTGGAATGCGGTAAAAGCGTGAGAAGCCTTAATATCATTGATGATTTTAACAGAGAAATTTTAAATATTACCATTGATACCAGTTTACCATCAGCAAAAGTAGTTTCGCAACTGGAACAACTGATCGACTGGCGTGGAAAACCTGAAAAAATAAGAGTGGATAACGGTCCGGAGTTCATTGCAGAAAAATTAAAAGATTGGTGCGGCAAGAATGAAATTGTCCTTCATTATATTCAGCCCGGAAAACCAACGCAAAACTCTCTGGTGGAGAGATTCAACCGAACTTTTCGGACAGAATTTTTAGACGTTTATCTTTTTGAGAACATCAAGCAAATGAGAAACTATTCGGAAATCTGGATGTGGATGTATAACAATGAGCGCCCTCACAAATCATTGCAATACCTCACACCAAGGGATTTTTTATTGAAATATGGAAAACTTGCCCAAGCAAAGGCCAACGAGTTTCCCACATTCCAACAAAATTTTAACAACAACAACAATAAATTATTAACAAAAAACTCTACTTTTGAGTGTGCCTAAGATGGGTGAGATTACA
>NZ_JAOCDJ010000086.1:0-1309 GCF_029840885.1 Empedobacter sp. GD03861 | reverse complement strand
GACACTATCCTATCAAGTGTGTAAGTTGAAAAGTTAGGGCTTGGATTTTTATAATCTGAGCCTTTCTTCAAAAATAAGCATAAATTGGTTTAAAATCAAACCCCAATTATGGATGGGCATTGTCCATTTTTTGGTTGATTCTTTTAAAGCAAGATAAACCGATTTCAAAACTGCATCATCCGTAGGAAAAGACATCTTGTTTTTGGTGTATTTTCTGATTTTTCCATTGAGATTTTCAATTAAATTGGTGGTGTAAATGATTTTACGGATTTCGATAGGAAATTCAAAAAATACGGTAAGTTCGTCCCAATTGTTTCTCCAGGATTGGACAGCATACAGATATTTTGTTTCCCATTTTTTAGCAAAATCTTCCAAAGCAGCCTTTGCCGCGTCTTTTGTGGGAGCTGCATAAATGTGTTTCATATCGGCAGAAAACTCTTTTCTATCTTTCCAAACAACGTATTTACAAGCATTTCTAATCTGATGAACGACACAGATTTGGGTTTGAGATTCAGGAAAAATGGAGCGGATAGTCCCAGTAAATCCATTCAAATTATCGGTTGCTGTGATCAGAATATCTTCAACACCACGAGCTTTTAAATCCGTTAAAACGCTCATCCAGAAGCTCGAACTTTCATTCTTTCCAAGCCACATTCCTAGCACTTCTTTTCTTCCCTCACGATTTAATCCAACAGCCAAATAAATGGTTTTGTTAATGACTTTCGAATTCTCCCGAACCTTGAAAACGATTCCATCCATCCAGACAATTAGGTATAAATCGTCTAAAGGACGGTTCTGCCAAGCAACAACTTCGCTGGCAACAGCGTTTGTAATTCGGGAGATAGTGGAGGTAGAAATATCAAAATCATACATCTCTTTGATTTGTTCTTCAATATCACTTACACTCATTCCTTTGGCATAGAATGAGATGATGATATTTTCCAAACCGTCGATAATATTGTGTTTTTTCGGAACTAATGCAGGTTCAAAACTACCCTCACGATCTCTGGGAACTTTAATCTCAGATTCTCCGAAAGAGGATTTTATTTTCTTGGTTCCGTGTCCATTGCGGTAATTTCCATCTTTTGTTTTTTCGTGCTTTTCGTTGTCTAGATGGGCATCCAGCTCGGCTTCTAGCATATGTTCTACAGCTCGTTTGTGCATTGTTTTGAAGAAGGATGTTAGATCTTCTCCACTTTTAAAGGATTTGTAAAACTCCTTGTTGTTTAATAATTCTTCTTTGTCGATCATAACTATGTAATGTTTAAAAATAATAAAAAGTTATTTCCGAAAATATTTTTTGAGCTTT
>NZ_JAOCDJ010000085.1:0-1316 GCF_029840885.1 Empedobacter sp. GD03861 | reverse complement strand
AGTGGCTGGGCTTCTTTGTTTTTCGTCTGTCAGCAACATTTTTTGTCCTGCTGAATTGGTGGACAAGCAACACTTCCGTAACTACAATAAACACAACAGTCGCCTTGTTTTGGTTTTAGAACTTGTTTGCATTTTTCACATTCGTAAAAATATTGACAAGCGTCTGTCGGCATTGTTTCTTCTTTCTTGTGTCCGCAGTTGGGACAAGTGATTGTTGATTGTAATTTGATTTCCATTTTAATTTTCTTTTTTGTCGGTTACGGAATATCCTGTTGAGTTTATTGCTTTTTCGATTTCAGAAATATTTGTTTTTGAGTTGTCAAATTCTACGATTGCATTTCCATTTTCATAAGAAGCGTTTGAACTTATTATTCCTGTCAATTTATTTACTTCGTGATTTACATGTTCGCCACAACTTGCACAAGTCATTCCGCTAATCGTAAATTCTACTTTTTGAATATTGGATTTGTCCACTACTATGATTTGCTTTTCTGTCTTTGGGTAGAAAATGCTTGAGTAATATGGAAATGCAAGCATTACGATTGCAAATGCTGTTACTATTCCTAAAAACATTTTTGACTGAATGAATTTTGGTTTTTCTTCTGTTTCACAATTGCAGTCAATTTGCTTTTTAGGTTTTAACTTTTGATACCAAGCAAAACCAAGAACTAAAATTGTCAAACCGATAAAATAAGGTCGAAAAGGTTCAAGCCAAGAAAAAGTTGAAGCAAGTCCGCTTGTCCCTGCGATTAAAGCCAAGACAGGTGTAATACAACACAATGAAGCTGCAATTGCTGTTAAAAGTCCTGCTCCGATTAGTTTTTTGTCTGCTTTCATAATGTTTCTAATATTTTGTTTTCGTCAAGTATTTTGAAAAACGGTTTCAGCATTTTTTCATACTCTTTTGTCAATGAGTAAAAAATGGTTTGAGCTTCTCGTTCGGTTTCAATTAGTTTTCGGTCTTTGAGTTTTCGCAAGTGTTGAGAAACTGCTGAAATTGTCATACCGAGAATGTCGCTTATATCACAAACACAAAGTCGTTTTTCTTCATATAGTAAAAAGAGAATTTTCAGCCTTACGTTGTTTCCTGCTAATTCAAGTCCGTTCGATAAATAGTCAAACGAGTCGTTGAGTTCTGAAACTCTGTCTTTACAGCGATTTATTTGTTTAATGTCTGCTTGTTGTCGTATGCAAGAATTGTTGTCCATAATGCGAAGATAGTCAAATTGCTTATTTAAGCAACTACTAAAATACAAAATGTCAAAAAGAACCCGATTTGTCTGTCGGGTTGTGTCGTCATAGCCTTGCCACTAACG
>NZ_JAOCDJ010000084.1:0-1317 GCF_029840885.1 Empedobacter sp. GD03861 | reverse complement strand
AAAAAATAAAAATTCTCAAGTCAACACAAGATTAACTTGAGATTATATTGACTTAAACTATCACAAAAAATAAGTCATTCTACCTAAAAAAATATCTATTCCTCAATTAATTCAGCTGAAAAACCAACTTCCTCAATTGTATCAATAATTTCTTCGTCTGTTGCTTGATTAATTTTTACAGACAAAACTTTGTCTGGATTATCAGTATCAACTTCCCAAGCTTCTAAACCATCTAACTTATCTAAAAAAGGTTTCACTTTGCTCACGCAACCACTACAATTTATATTTGTTTTGAATTTTAATTCTTTTGTTTCCATAACTCTTTGATTTTTGTCTTACAAATTTCGATAGAATTGTTCCAAAACCATTTACAAGATTTCGCTAAATAGTTATATGATTTCTATACTTATTAATCGTTTTGAGCTACTTTTGCATTCAAACAAAACAATTTTCAATTTCTTTTACAAATGAGTCAACAAAATGACCAAAATATTATCTTAGCTATCGACGAAAAACCGAAGTTAGGACAAGGTATATTATTAAGTATACAGCATCTTTTTGCAATGTTTGGTGCAACAGTTTTAGTTCCTGCTTTGACAGGAATGTCTCCAGCAATTGCATTAATTTCGAGCGGAATCGGAACTTTAGTTTTCATCTTAATTACGCGAGGAAAAGTCCCTTCTTACCTTGGTTCTTCATTTGCTTTTATCAATCCAATTATCGCAATGAAAGCTTTAGAAGCAAACCCAGAAAGTGGAATTGCGACAGGAAGTTTCTTGGTTGGTAGTTTTTTAGTTGGAGTTACCTATTCATTGGTCGCACTCTTTATAGCAACGGCTGGAACAAAATGGTTAATGAAACTTTTACCTCCTATTGTTGTTGGTCCAGTAATTATGGTAATTGGTCTTGGATTAGCTTCTACAGCAATCAAAATGGTAACGAATAATCCTTCTGGTGAATATGATTTAACCTATGTTACAATTGGTTTTGTTACCTTAATTATCACGATAATTACAGCAATTTTCAGTAAAGGTTTTTTGAGTGTAATTCCAGTTTTGGTCGGAATTATTGGTGGATATCTTTTTGCAATTACAATGGGAGTTGTCGACCTAAATCCTGTTATAGAAGCTAAATGGTTTATGATTCCAGATTTTACCATTCCTTTTGTAGATTACACACCAACTTTGTCTTGGTATGTTATTTTCTTAATGATTCCGGTTGCAATTGTACCAATCGCAGAACATATCGGGCATCAATTAGTTTTGAGTAAAGTCGTGAACAAAGACTTAATCGAAGATCCAGGTCTTGATAAATCGA
>NZ_JAOCDJ010000083.1:0-1406 GCF_029840885.1 Empedobacter sp. GD03861 | reverse complement strand
GAAGGGCAAAATTATAACCCGAAAAATGGCTTGTCTTATCCTATAAAAATCTTTTTTTTCAATTGAAAATCATTATATTTGAATGAATAATGAGGCGTTCATTAAAACAGATGTAGTGTTGAAAATTTGAAGTATATAGGGGTGTAGGAATACAAATACAACGGTAAAGAACTACAAACAGACTTAGACATCAACTTATACGATTACGGTGCACGAAACTACGACCCTGCTATTGGACGTTGGTTTAATATCGACCCGCTCGCGGAGAAAATGAGACGTCATTCTCCTTACAACTACGCTTTTAATAATCCTGTCTTCTTTATTGATCCTGATGGGATGATGCCTGGACCAGGAGACGAAGTTCCTGTTATTCAAGGAGGTACTTTAGGTGAGGTGCTTGTTACAGGATCTGCTTCAAATAAACCTCAATTTGCAGGACTTAATCTTAATATACCAACACCTGATCTTACATCTGCATTTTTTGGCAATCATGTTGATGGTGCTTATAAACATGTACTTTCTCCTGAGAATGTCGATACTTATGTTAAAATGCAGGAGGCAAAACGTGAAGGAGAAATTGGTTTAGTAGCTGGAGCTGCAGTTATAGCTTCTCTTCCTGTTACTGCTGTTGAAGGACTTACGGTATTAGGAACAAAAGCATTGATTAGTGTTACAGCTCAAGGAGTTATAAATCAAAATATTGATTTAGTTGATACTACTGCTGATATCCTAGCTGTTCCTGGAATTTCAGGTTTGGTTGGAGGAAAATATGATTATTATATTTTTGGTGATAAAAAGCTTGAACTTCAAAGCAATACAGATACAAATGCAATACTATTTAATGGAGTAACAAGTACTCTTGGAGCTGGTTTAGGTAATCGTGCAGACAAATTTATTAATGGAATGCAAAAATCAGGACTTGAAAATACAATTGGGACTGTTACCAATACAGCCACATCATTTTTAGAACAAGAATTAAATAAAATATATGGAAACAATAATCAAAAATAAATGGGGATATTTTGTCTTCTTTTGCCTATCATTAGTAACTTTATATATAGTTGTAAATAATTATTTTGATAATTCTACCAAAGAAAATTTTAGATATAGTATTGCTACTTTAACAGAGGTAAATTTTATGGGTAAGAGTTCTTTAAATAAAATAAAATTCAACTATTCTTATAATAAAAATATATACAAAGGGAGTCATTATTTTGATAATGATAGCACATCTTACTATGATAGTAAAATAGGTAAAAGATTCTTAGTTAAAATTAATAATAATGAATGGGTTAATAAACTATTTTCCACAAGTAGGTTATGTATAAATAAACCTGTGCCAGATAGTATAAAAGAAGCTCCATTAGAAGGGTGGAAAGAATTACCTACTTGGGCAAAATAAATAA
>NZ_JAOCDJ010000082.1:0-1725 GCF_029840885.1 Empedobacter sp. GD03861 | reverse complement strand
GTATATACAATAAAAATTATTAAAAAATGGAAACAAAAAATTTAGTTCATACTCATAAAGATAATTTGAATATTAATTCACCCTTTATAAATCTTTACAAAATAGGATATTACTTACCTCTATTTGGAACAGTATTACTTTTAGTGTGGATAGGCATTTTTAAGTTTACACCAACAGAGGCTCAAGCTATAAAGTCTCTTGTAGAAAATCACCCATTATCGTTTTGGATTTATAAAATATTTAGTGATCAAACTGTATCTAATATAGTTGGAGTACTTGAATTACTTGTAGCATTATTAGTTGTTTTAACTTTAAAATATCAATCATTAAAAAAATATGCGGGAATAGCTATTCTTATTATTTTCGGAACAACTCTTAGTTATCTTTTTACAACTCCCGGGATTTGGAAATTTGTTGATGGAGTTCCTGTAACAGATTTTTTCATTTTAAAAGATATAGCTTACTTCGGCTTTGGTTTCACTCTTTTAGCTCAATCTTTAAATAAAAAATCATGAAAAAATTATTCATCATAAGCTCATTAATTATTACAGGAATAATACTAACAAGTATAAGTTGTAAAACTCATAAAAATAATTTAGTTAAATCGAATAAACATCAGAAAATGAATAACACATCAGAAAATGAAATATATTTTGCAGGAGGATGCTTTTGGGGAACAGAACATTTTTTTCAACAGGTCAGAGGGGTTACAAATACAGTTGTAGGTTATGCTAATGGAACTATAGAAAAGCCTTCTTATAAAGAAGTGATCACAGGTAAAACTGGTTTTGCTGAAACTGTCAAGGTAACTTATAATCCTGATATAGTTGATCTAGGATTATTAATTGATTTGTATTTTAAGACAATAGATCCTACGAGTCTAGACAAACAAGGAAATGACTTAGGGACACAATATAGAACAGGAATTTATTATACAAACCCAACTGACTCTAAATTAATCGATCAGAAGTTAAAAGATTTAGAAAAAAATTATAATCAAAAAATTGTAGTAGAAAATATGCCTTTACATAATTTTTATGATGCAGAAAATTATCATCAAGATTATTTAAATAAAAATCCAAAAGGATATTGCCATATATCACCAAGTTTATTTGATGATGCTCGTAAGGCAAATCCTATTCAAGAAAAAGAATATATCAAAGAAAGCCAAAGTGAACTTAAAAAACATTTAACTTCTTTGCAATACGATGTTACACAAAATGGTGCAACAGAAAAACCTTTTTCAAATGAATATAATTCTGAATTTAGAGAAGGAATTTATGTAGACATAACAACTGGTGAACCTCTTTTTGTGTCAACGGATAAATTTGAATCAGGTTGTGGCTGGCCAAGTTTCTCAAAACCAATCAGTAAAAATCTTATTGAAGAAATAAATGATAATTCTTTTGGAATGAAAAGAACTGAAGTAAGAAGTAAAACTGGTAATGCTCATTTAGGTCATGTTTTTGATGATGGCCCAAAAGATAAAGGAGGATTGAGATATTGTATTAATAGTGCATCATTAAAGTTTATATCAAAAGAAGAAATGAAAGCTAAAGGATATGAAAAATATTTATCCTTAATAAAATAAAAACTAATAAAATTCTATTTCTAAATATTATAAAAGGTATTACTTAATGTTTACAGATTGTAATTTTTAATAAAACATTTTGTAATCTTCCCCTTGTTAGGAACATTTAAAAGTATAGTTTTTATTTAATATTA
>NZ_JAOCDJ010000081.1:0-1770 GCF_029840885.1 Empedobacter sp. GD03861 | reverse complement strand
ATCATTATATTTGAATGAATAATGAGGCGTTCATTAAAACTGAAGTAGTGTTGAAAATTTGAAGTATATAGGGGTGTAGGAATACAAATACAACGGCAAAGAACTACAAGAGGAATTAGGTCTTAACTGGACTGCTATGGACTTCAGAAATTATGACGCTTCAATAGGAAGGTTTTTTAATATGGATAAACTATCAGAAGGAGCTCCAATGCATACCCCATATCGTTTCGCATTTAATAACCCTGTTTATTTTTCTGATCCAACTGGATTATTTGAACAAGGTTTTGAAACTTGTCCTACTTGCCCAAATAAACCAGAATTTAAACCCTATATTGATGATCCGAACAATGAATATGTTTATGACCCTGAAACAAATTCTGTAAGTGAAGTAATTCAACTTCAGGAAACTAATATTTATACTACCCAAAATAACTCTTTGACATATTTTGGATATTTAAACGATGGAATTGGTGCGTATGGATCAAATTTAGCAAATACAACATATAAAGGAGGTTCATTTGCTTTATGGAATGGTCCGACAGGAAGAACATTTGATGGTATAAGAATTAATGAAGTAAAGTATAGATATACGGCTACAAATACTGGGTTTAATAGATATACAGGTAAAGGTATAAAACTATCTAAAGTTATGACTAAAGGAAGTTTAGTTGGGTCTATTATTTTACAAGTTCCCCAAGTGGTTGAAGGTTTTGAGAAAGGTACAGATGAAGGAATAAAACAAACAGGAGGTGGTGTTGGTTCTGTATTAGGTGGTATGTTAGGAGGAGCAACTGCTGGACTTATAGTAGGATCAGAAACGGGTCCTGGAGCTCTTATTACAGGCTTTTTAGGTGCAGTCGTTGGAGGAGTAGTAGGTGAAGAAACAATGGAATTTTATTTAGATAAAGCTATGACTCCTTTGACACCTGATCAAAAAAATCAACAAACACAAAAATTAATTCAAAGTAGTCAAACAGTATCAGGACCATTAAAATACTAGTAGTAATGAGTGAAATAATAATAGAGAAAAGTAACGAAAAAATAATTGGATTAATCTTATTTTTTATATTATCTAATATATTGTCAATCTTTATGATTTTTAACTCAAATTTCTTTGTTTCTAAATTTATTCAAAATGATATTTTAATTTTTATTGGAGGAATAATAGGTTTTATATATACGTTTGCTATGGTTATCACTCATATAATACTATTATTAAACAAAGAAAAAGGTATTATATTAACTAATTTTGGAATAACAGATAATTCTAATTATGAAAGTCTGGGATATATTAAATGGGACGATATTTCTCACATAAAAACTGTTAAAACATATTCCGGTGAATATTTAGAATTATCAATTAAAAATAAAAAAAATTACATAATAAATAATAATATAAGTCTTTTAAAAAGACTTCTTATTGTTATGAATAATTGGCATCCAAATGAAACTATAATTTTAAATTCTAGAAAACTAAACTGTACTTTTCAAGAGTTAGAGGCTTCAGTTATTACAAAATGGGAAAAAAGAGATAATTAGATTAGTTGGTCTACTCCAAGGTAATGTTCAAATGTGTTATTTTTACACAACGTATAATTCACTATAACACAAAAGGCAAACGTTTGTTTGCCTTTTGTTATTTTATAAAGTAGCTAGATTTTTAACGTATAATTTTTTAAATTTATCGACATAAGTTCTTTGAGTTTGTTTTAGAAGAAAACAATTATTATCCATTTGGGTTAAAACATAGTGGATACAACAATACCAATC
>NZ_JAOCDJ010000080.1:0-2026 GCF_029840885.1 Empedobacter sp. GD03861 | reverse complement strand
ATGTGCTGGCATTATTGTAGAGCTAAGTCCCAACATCTTAATAAAGCTTGATAACATAGATATAAATCTGTTTCAAATTGTTCTTGCGTAATATTTTCTCCAACGTGTTTTGCTAATTGCCTTTTCTTCTTTCCTGTAATTATTTTATCTCCATTTGCATTAGTAGCATCTAAGTCAGCTTGAGTTTTCCTCCAATTTGTATATGTTGAACAAACTTGATCAGGATAAATTTGTTCAATATCCCTGTGTGATAATATGTGTAGTTGATTATTCTCGACTAAATGTCTATATGTTTGTCTAAAATGGTTTACGCCACCTTCTGTTTGTACTGAGGGACAATCTAATAATAATACTACACGATTTTGGTATATGCTAGAACCTAATGGAATAAATAATTTTTCGATTGCATTTATTGTTCTTTCAGCTTGGTCAATGTCACCGTTTGCTTTTATAATTTGAATAGCTGGTTTATCGGCATAAAATCTTCTAATTACTCTCGTTAATAATTCAAATTCAGTCAATCCTTCAACAATTAGAAAATTTTTTGGTAGAAGTAAATCAGATGGACTTCCTCCCAACAATTCAAAAATAATATAGGGTTTTTCAAACTCGCTTACAACCTCAATTTCAGTTTCACCACTGTTTTTTTCAACTTTCATAATTGACTGATTTGTATAATTATCCGCTACAAAAACAGATGAATGTGTATTTATGAATACTTGATCTGTTTCTTGCGAAAGAGCGTGAAGAACATTTTTAAGGTTTCTCTGTGCGGTTGGATGAAGATGTAACTCTGCTTCATCTATGAAAAATAGGAATGACTTTCCGACATCTTCGTTTTGTTTTCTGTAGTCTGCGTAAGCTTGTATAATAGCAAGCATTAAAGCTCGTTGCATTCCGTCTCCTTTTTCTTCTGCAGACGTTTCTACACCATCGTCGATTGATGTTGAAAAACTTTTAAGTAAATCGTCAAATTGTGGGGGAGTAACTTCAAACTTAACTTTTGTAGTATCAGGAAACTGTTTTTCTAAATGAATTTTTACACTATTTCCGATACTTACGAACTCTTGCTTGATTGCAGAATTATCATCTTCAAATAGTTCAGCAAATTTGGCTTGAAATGCTTGATACTGTTGATTTCCTTGTAGAATAGTATTTAAAACTCCAGAAAGCATTATACCAATAGGAGTTGTTTTCGAATATTTTGCTACAGCATCATAATATTGTTTAGTGCTTATATATTCAAACTTTGGAAGGAAATCGTTTAATGCTGCGTCAAATCCAGTTCCAGGTGTTACTTCTGCACCATTAACAAACATTTTCCGCTTATTCGGAATACCACTAATTCTTTGAAAAATTACAATGTCTTCTCCATTTAGAGCATTTTCAATTTTAGTTTTATTTGTTTGATTTTGCATTAATGAAGCTCCATTTTGTGATCCTATAAATTCAATTTCGACAAGAATTTCATTTTGAGGATCTCTTTTATACTTAAGTTCATTAATGTTTGCACCTCTTCCTAAACCATTAAAAAAGAATTCGATTGCTTCAAAAAAGTTTGTTTTACCGCAATTGTTTTGACCTACAAAAATATTGAAGTCTGTTGTTGTGAATTCAGTTTCTTTAATTGAACGAAAGTTTTCAATTTTAATTCGATTTATTTTCATTGGTTAATGAATTTTTTAGGAAATACTTGCACATAACATCGTAATTTACAAAATAAATGATAGAAAAGTTTCGTTAAATATTCCCTATATCATCTACATTTTTATAAATATATTCCAAACATACAACAACCTTTTAACAATAAATTACGGTTTCACGTAAAAACAAAAAACCTCACTAAAAAATACTTAGTGAGGTTCTATATTATATTGTTGGATATCCCCCTGAATTTTCCAGTGTAAGTTAAGCTACATATTTTAAAAATTGTAAATTATTATTAAACTCAAAAATAGTTTTATAATTCAAAGCTTTATGTCTTCTATTTCTGTTATACTAAATTTCAATATACTGAAAAATTTGG